>JANNEJ010000747.1:0-5323 GCA_031378585.1 Acidobacteriota bacterium
CATCGAAATGGACAGAGTGCCGAACCTTGCGGGGACTGACCGGAAGCGGTACTTCGCCCTTTCTGGAAGCCGACTTGTGCTGCGTCCTACGCCACCACTACCGACGGGTGTTCAGGAGTGGACCGTGGAGTGGGAGCGCGTTACCAGAAAGTGAAGGAAGACGACCAGCGGTAGGTCGTGACGCCCAACAGCGCATGCAGCCGACGGCGCAGGCGAATCTGGCGCACCGCGGCTGATGCCTGACGTTAGCCAGACAAGACAAACCGCCGACGGTGTACAGCGGCGGCGTGCCGGAACTGTCGCGGTTCTTCGGAATCATCATCCGAATGTTCATGGAGATCGGCGCGCCTCATCATCGCCCGCACTTTCACGCGGCGTACCACGACGCGAAGGCGGTGTTCGCGCTCGATCCCATCGAGTGCATCGGCGGCGAGCTCCCGAGAACCCAGCAACGCCTGGTCGAGGCCTGGGCCGAGATCCATCGCGAAGAACTACTGCAGGCCTGGGCGCTCTTGCAATCTGGCCGGCCGCCGCTCAAAATTGAGCCATTGCACTGAGCGAGGGCCGACGCCATGAGTCACGCCATCCATCATGTCACGCACTTCGAGATCGTCGGTCCATACACGCTCGCGCTGCAGTTCACGGACGGCACCGCGCAGCGGATCGACTTCCGGCCGGTTCTGGAAGGCGAAATGTTCGCGCCTCTCCAGGACCTGACGCTCTTCAATGCCGTCGAACTCGACGAGACGTTCGGGACCATCCAGTGGCCAAACGGCGCTGATTTCGATCCCGAGACGCTTCATGAGTGGCCGAAGTACCGCAACGAGCTCGTCGCCCTCGCCCGTCAGTGGGCTCGGACTTCAGAGCTCGCGCATCGAACAGCTGGCTCCTGAGAAACTGCTCCCTCGACGACTTCGCCGGTCGAGAGGTTGACGGGCCCAAATCCGAGGTGCTCTGCGCGGTGGCGGAGGCGGCGGACGAGGCGGGTGCGGTCCTGTGCGTCGCAGGCGGCGGCGCCAGGATCGATGTAGACGAGGTGGTCGTTGAGGGTGCGATAGACCAGCACGGCGAGCTTGCGGGCCGTGGCGGTGATGGCCGTGGCCTTGTCGATGCGGACGGCACCCGCCGATAGAACGCGCCCAATGCGGTCTGAGTACGCCCGAGATTCATGGCGCCGAGGCGAAAGATGGCCGCGGCGCGATTCGCCGAGGGCGGTGTCCGGCTGCTCAGCAGACGGCCGCCCGAGATCGTGTTCTGCGGGGCCAGGGTCAGCCACGAGGTGACATGCTTCTCGGTGGGCCAGCGCGTCATGTCGGTGCCAATCTCTGACAGCAACCGGAGCGCGTTGTAGGGGCCGAGGCCGTCGATCTGGGACAGGTCGACGCCGGTGAGCTGGTGCAGTGGCGTGCGCACATCGAAGCGCGGTTCGTTGTCGCGCGGCTTCTGTCGGCGCCGGGCGGCGGGCCGCGGCACCGGTGACGGCGGCGTGGTCGTCGTGGCGAGCTGGGCCAGGTGGGCTTCGAGGGCACCGTCGCACGCCGTGAGTTGCCGCTGATCGCTATCGAAGAGGTCGAGGTTCTGCTGGAGCACGAAGACGTGTTCGGGGCGATAGTGGCCGGTCAGGGCCGCGACGATCTCGGCCTCGGACGCGTGACACCGATAGTCCCGATGCTGGGCGAGCTGCTGCGGGTCGCGCTGCCCGGCGACGATGTCGCGCAGGATGCGCAGGCCCGTCACCCCGGTGATGTCGCTGACGACCAGCGGCAGCTGCACGTTCATCTGGACCAACGCCTTCGGCATGCGCTGCACGAGGGCGCCGGCACTCTCGATCAGCGTCGTCCGATGTCGAAGATACGCGCGCAAGGCGACGATGCCATCGGCGGGGCGGAAGCTGCCGCGCAGCAACCCGAGGATGTGCAGGTCCCGGAGCCATTCGCAGTCGGAGACATCACTCTTGCGCCCCGGAAGATTCTTCACATGACGCGCGTTGACGAGGATCACCTGGAAGCCGCGGGCGTCGAGGATCTCGAAGATCGGAATCCAATAGACGCCGGTGGCCTCCATCGCCACGTGGGTGACGCGACCGGCCGTCAGCCAGTCGGCGAGCCGCTGCAGATCCGCGGTGAAGGTCGGGAAGGATTGCACCGGTAGGGGATGGCGATCGGGCGGCACGGCCACGCAGTGCTCTGCGGATCCGCAGTCGATCCCGGCGGCGTGCGTGTGGAGACGTTCCAGGGCGGCCGGGGACTGGCGCGGTTTGGGGGTACGACGACGGGTCTGGCGCTTCACGGGGACCTCCTCGACACTGACGAGGCCTCCGGGAACAGGGAGGCGGATGAGAGGCAATCTCCTACACGGGATCACGCCGCGTGAACGACGGGTCACCAATGACGATGCCGCGAATCCCCGGACCACGCTAACCTGCGGGCTCTGGGCACCAGTGCCGGTGCGGTCTCGGTTCCCGGAGAACGCGATGATACCGGTGGATGCCCTGCCCCACAGTTTCTCGCGTGACGAATCGCGATCGCATCGCGTGGGCCGCTAACATCCGCTTGCAGCCGCGGCCAGCCGATCGTGCGGCCGCTGCGGCTGAAGCGGCGTCGTTGCATTCGCGAACAGCCACCGAGGCAGATCGATAGAGTCGACCCGTGCTGCTGCCGAACGCCGAGCGCGCGATCATCGACCCGGCCAAGCTGCGCGACTACGTACTCTCGACGTCGCACCCTGTGGGGCGTTTCAAGGCGCGGTTCTTCGCGGCACTCGGCTTCACGTCGGACAACTGGCGCGACCTCGAAGCCGCTCTGCGGGCGCAACACTTGACCCAACCCGCCGTCGCCGAGCCGGTCGAGGCGCTCGGACAGCCCTTCACGATTCGCGCTATTCTCAAGGGGCCGGCCAGCGGTGCCCTGGTGACCAGCGTCTAGTTCCTCCGGGCGGGCGAAGGGGCTGCGCGGTTCGTCACAGCATACCCGGGAGGCAAGGCATGACTCCACAGGTTCTCGATGTAGTCGTCCTCGAGCGTGAGCTGCCTGCTCACGGTCTGAAACGTGGCGATCTTGGTGCGGTCGTCGAGCAGTACGAACCCGACGCGTTCGCGGTTGAGTTCGTGGCTGGCTCTGGCCGTACGCTGGCACTAGTGACGCTGGCACCGCAGGACATTCGTGCGGTCAGCGACGATGATCTGCTCTCGGTTCGGCCCGCTCAGGCCATCGCCAGCTAGGCGCGATGCCTAACTAACCTCCGGGTGAAGCCGGCGGCGGTCAGCAGTTGCGGCGTCATCGCGGCACCGTGGCGCCGCGGCTGAACCGCGGTCGTTGGGCAGAACCAACGGCATGACGATCACACGGAGGAATTCTGACGACGCCTGAGTGGCCGGCATGGTGGGCCTGGGAACTCGAACTGACGACCCACCTTGTGAAGCGCATGGAAGACCGGCAGTTTACCGAGGTCGATCTGCGTCTGATGCTCGAGTACGCGAAGGGTCTTCGCCCGGACGTTCTCGAGGGCCGGTTCGTCGATTCTCGACACGCCAGCGGACCGTGGGAAGTCGTCGTCGAGCCGGATGAACTGCGGGAGCCGCTCGTGGTCGTTACGGCGTATCCTGTGGATAGGATCGAATCATGAAGGGCACCTAATCTAACATGCGCTCACTACCGATGACAAAGGTCTCGAGCATCGTACTGGCTGCCTCGGCCCCCTTGGTCGTCGTGGCTTTTTGGCCGCTGTACTTCTCGCAACCTTCTGCCGCGATAGACTCGTACACTCATCTCCACGCGCTCACCGGCTCCCTCTGGTTCGTGCTTCTCATCGCACAGCCGCTTTCCATCCGGGCGCGCCGTTATACCGTGCACCGCGCCCTCGGGCGCTGCTCGTACGTCCTCGCCCCGCTGTTCGTGCTGGCGGGGGTTCTACTCTCGCACCACCGCCTCGCGTCGATGAGCGACGCGACATTCGCGCAGGAGGGCTACTCGCATTACCTGCCGTTCTATGCCTCGGTGGTCTTCGTCGCGGCCTATGCCCTCGGCTTCCGCCACCGGCACGTGCCAAAGGCGCACGGCCGGTTGATGCTCTGCACGGCCATCCCGCTCATAGACCCGGTCGTCGGCAGGGTGCTGTTCTTCTACTTCCCGCCCCTGCCGAGCCCTTGGCTCTATCAGGCCGTGACGTTTGGCCTCGCGACGGCGGCCGCTGGGCTGCTCGTGTTCTCTTACCGGGGCGGGCTGGCGCCCAAGCGTGCGCTCGTCGCGTACTTCGTCCTGCTGGTTGCTTTGGAGGTCGGGTGGTTCACCTTCTCCCTGACGCCGCCGTGGCTCTACGCCGTCGCCTGGTTTCGCAGCCTCCCCCTGACTCAAACCGGATCCTGAGTTCGCGTCCGAGGTCGAAGAGCGCCGGTTCTGCTCGAGCTGAAGCCATCGACCTAGACGATTTCTCTGCGTCGGTCCTATGAGTCGTTGCTCAAAGCATTGGTCCCTGATTCGACGTAGGATCCCCGCCATGCGGCATTCGCCGGACACTCCGCGTCGATCAACGAATCGCACGACAAGGGGCTTCCGCGACCGCGGCGCCTTCGAGCTCGGCACCATGGCTGTGGCAGCGCTTTCCTTGGTAGCCGCCATGTCTGGCGGTCATGGACTTGCGGCCATCACCGCGGCGCAGCCGACCGTTCGCTACGAAGAGGTCAAGGACTGGCCGACGCTTCCCGCCGGCGTGCAGATGGGCGAAGCGGCCGGGGTTGCCGTCGACACGAGCGGCCACGTGTTCGTGTTCCATCGGCCCGGCCGGGGATTCGACACCGCCGCGACCCAGACACTCACGGAGTCTGCCGTGCTCGAGATCGACGCCGAATCGGGACGGCTGATTCGTGCGTGGGGCGCCAACACGTTTCTCGTGCCCCACGGCATCACGATCGACGCCGCGAACAACGTATTCCTCACCGACGTGGGGCTGCATCAGGTGTTCAAGTTCTCGCACGACGGCCAGCAGATACTGGCCCTTGGCGAGGCGCGGGTCGGGAAGTGGGACGCGACGCACTTCAACCAGCCTACCGACATCGCCATCCGTCCGGACGGGTCGTTCTACGTGTCGGACGGCTACGTGAACAGCCGCGTGGCGCTCTTCGACAGGAATGGCACATGGCTACGCGAATGGGGCAGCAAGGGCGTCGGTGAGGGCGAGTTCAGCAACCCGCACGGCCTCAGCCTGGTGCCCGGCAGCACGGACGTCCTCGTCGCCGACCGGGAGAACTCGCGCCTTCAGCTCTTCGACGCCGCCGGCACGTTCCGGCGGCAATGGCGGGGCGTCGCGGAGGCTGCGACAACCGGCC
>JANNEJ010000973.1:0-2883 GCA_031378585.1 Acidobacteriota bacterium
CACGGCAAACGCTCGATGCTGGCCAAGATGCCGGGCGACGTGTGGCAGAAGCACGCCACGCTGCGCGCGCTCGTCGGCTACATGTTCGCGCATCCCGGCAAGAAGCTGCTGTTCATGGGTATCGAGATCGGGCAGTGGCGCGAGTGGAACCACGACTGGGAACTGGATTGGGCTGTGCTCGGCGATCCCCGTCACGAAGGGCTGCAGCGGTGGGTGCGCGACCTGAATCACGTCTACCGCGCGTGTGCGCCGCTCTGGGCCGCAGACTTTGCGGGCGAGGGCTTTGCCTGGATCGATTGCCACGATCACGACAGCAGCGTGGTGTCGCTCGTGCGTCGTGATCCGCGCAGCGGTGCCACGGTCGTGGCCGTGGTCAACTTCACCCCCAGGCCGCGGCAGGGCTACCGCATCGGCGTGCCGCTGGCTGGGCGCTGGCGCGAGCGGCTGAACAGCGACGCCGATGCGTATGGCGGCAGTGGCACCGGCAATAGCGGCGAAGTGACGACCGACCCGGTGGCGCATCACGGTCATGAACAGTCGCTCTCGCTGACCGTGCCACCGCTCGGGTTCCTGCTGCTCGAGCCGCTCTAGGATCGCGTTGCGGCCGCTGTTGGTTCGTGAGACGCCATGGGCCGCCCACGCGGCATGACGCGTGCACAGGTCCAGGCGATGCCGCTTCCGCCGGTCGCCAGACGCGACGCCACCTTCAGGGACCAGTGGCGTGTCCGCTGGGACCATCGGTCAGTCCCGCGTGATGGGCACAGCGGTCGTCGGGACGACCGGCCGGCGTCGGTCGCGGACGCACCGAACTCATGCCTTGACCCTGCAAGGAGCGTGGCCGATAGTGCTTGGATGCAGCGATCCAACGGCGTGATTCGGCTCCGTCTGATCTTCGGCACCGCCACGCTGCTCGGGTTCTTTTCGGCGTTCGCGGCCTTCTACTACATCACCGCCTTCGAGACGGAGCTGAAGCAGAAGACGACGTTCGTTCAACTCCTGCTGCTCAATCTCAACTACTGGTACAGCTGGGCGCTCATCACGCCGGCGATCCTGTGGCTGGCGCGGCGCTTTCCGCTCGAGCGCACCGTCTGGACCCGCAGCGTGCCCGCGCATGTGGCGGGTGTCGTCGCTGGCACGCTCGCGCATGTGTCGCTCGTGATGCTCGGACGCGCCGGGCTCGACCGCGTGCTGCTCGGCCGGCCCGCGCGGCCGTGGCTCTCGGAGTTCCAGGAGATGTTCTTCCTGAATTTCGACTGGGAGATGATGACCTACTGGACCATCGTGGGCGTGAGCCACGCGCTGCGCTATCACTACGACGCGCAGGCCAAGGCGTTGGCGGCGTCGAAGCTCGAGACGCGGCTGATCGAGGCGCAGCTCCAGACGCTGCAGCGCCAGCTCCAGCCGCACTTCCTGTTCAACACGCTGAACACCGTGTCGGCGCTGATGCATCGCGACGTCGAGGCCGCCGATCGCATGCTGGCGCAGCTCGGTGACCTGCTGCGCCTGTCGTTCGAGACGATGGACGTGCAGGAGGTGGCGCTGTCTCAGGAACTCGAGTTCCTGCGCAAGTACGTCGCCATCGAGCAGGCCCGGTTCCGGGAGCGTCTGCAGGTGACCTTCGACGTGGCGCCGGAGGCCGAAGAGTGCCTCGTGCCGAACCTTTTACTGCAACCACTCGTCGAAAACGCCATACGGCACGGCATCGGCGCCCGAGTCGAGCCAGGACATGTGCTGGTCAGGGCGTCCAGGGTGGACGACTCACTCGAGCTGGAGGTGCGTGACGACGGCGTGGGTGTGCCGGACTCCGCCATGGCCGACCTGGCCCACGGCGTGGGCTGGTCCAATACGCGGTCGCGTCTGGCGCATCTGTATGGCGCGCGACACCGCTTCACCCTCAGTCGCCCGGCCGGCGGAGGGCTCTCTGTGACCATTGTGATTCCCGTGGACGAGGTGGCGACCGAAGCCCTCGACACCGACGAGATGGAGGGCGTGGCGTGATGAAGATCAGGACGATGGTGGTGGACGACGAGACGATGGCACGCGAGCGCATCGTCGGCCTGCTCCAGCAGGAACACGACATCGAGATCATCGGCCAGTGTGCCGACGGCGCCCAGGCGGTGCACGCGATTCACGCCCAACAGCCCGACCTCGTGTTTCTCGATGTGCAGATGCCGGCCTGCGACGGGTTCGGCGTCATCAGAGACGTAGGGCCCGGACGCATGCCGCCGGTGGTCTTCACCACGGCCTACGACGAGTACGCACTCAAGGCCTTCGAGGTGCACGCGCTCGACTACCTGCTCAAGCCCTTCGGGCGCGACCGTTTCCAGCAGGCGCTGGCGCACGCGCGCGCCCACGTCGAACGGCGTCGGGCGGGCGACCTCGGCATGCGCCTGATGGCGCTCGTGCAGGACGTGAAACCCGAGCCGCAGCGGCTCGATCGGCTGGTCGTCAAGTCGGGCGGGCGGGTCTACTTCCTGCGCACCGACGATATGGTCTGGGTCGAGGCGGCGGGGAACTACGTGCGCCTGCACATGGCCGAAGGCTCGCATCTCTTCCGCGAGACCATGAACGGCATGGAGGCGCGGCTCGACCCCCGCCGGTTCGTGCGGATCCACCGCTCGCGCCTGGTCAATAGCGATCGCATCAAGGAACTGCAGCCCTGGTTCAACGGCGAGTACGTCGTCATCCTGCAAGACGGCACCCGCCTGACCCTGAGCCGTGGCTACCGCGAGAAGCTGCAGGAGCGGCTCGGCAAGAGTTTCTAGACAATATCGTCCTTGGGCTGGGTGCTGGGGGCTGGGGCATGCAGACGTCACGCCTCGAAGTGCCAGGTCTGATCGGCGTAGGTGTGAAGGCGCGTCTTCTCGTAGCGTGAAAGCCGCA
>JANNEJ010001006.1:0-2233 GCA_031378585.1 Acidobacteriota bacterium
CGAGCGCGCCACCTTCGATGCCATGGACCGTCGTGAGGGCGGCGGCGGGGTGGGCTCGGTCCGCGTCAGCGAGTACACCTTCCATCCCAAGAGCCCGGAGCAGATGGGGGAGTTGCAGGCGATGGACATCGCGTCGGGGCGCACTTTGTGGCGACAGCGGCGGCGTGCCCCGTACAACACCGCCACGCTCACCACGGGCGGTGGTCTGGTGTTTGTCGGTGCCTGGGACCGCTTTGCCTTTGCCTACGACGCCACGACCGGTGCGCCCGTGTGGGAGACGCGTCTGCCCACGATGGCCAACGGGTTTCCGATCACCTACGCGGTCGGTGGCCGCCAGTACGTGGCCATTGGCACCGGCGCTCCGCTGGCGGGCACCAGCTGGGCGATGAAAGTACCGAACGCGTTACTACACGAGATCAAGAATCCGAGTCAGGGCAACGGACTGTTCGTGTTTGCGCTTCCTGAAGAGCGACGCTGACGTCAGTCTTTCGGTTCCGCGCCATAGAGCACGGCACCAGCGCCTTTCTCCTTCACCAAGCGGTCGAAGTGTGTCACGAGTGCGTCGCGGCGCTTCATCAGAGCCGAGGCCTCGAACGGGCTCACGCAGTGCGCCGTGGCCGCGCGCACCTGGTCGGCGTCGAGCGCCCGTAACCGCGCCAGCAGCGTGCGGTCGATCTGCAACAGGTCGGCCGGGTACTTCAGCTCCGACCACAGCCGGAACGCGCGCGTGAAGTCGATCATCCACAGCTTCCAGTCCTGGGTGATGAGCACGTTCCCGAGGTTGCGGTCCGAGTCGCCCACGAGCGCCCCGAAGACCCGCATCTTGTGCATCTGGTGACTCCACGCCAGCGCGTTTGGCGGCTGGCGTTTCTCCTTCAGCCGGGTGCGCTCCTCGAAGGCGTCGTCGATCCACCAGGTGATGGTGCCCTCGTGGCCGTCCCAGGTCCGGTGCACGGTTACCGGCATCATGCCGTCGAGCCCCACCAGACCGGCGATCGTGAAGGCCGCCAGGTTGAAGTGATGCGAGTCGGTGAAATTGAGCTCCATCCCCCTGGCGCCAAAGTCGGCCTGGGTGCGCCGTTCGTTGATGGACTGGAACGCGGCGTCGTGTACCACGCCGCCGGCATCGAGCGTGAGGCGGTAGGGACTCGTCACGCCGCTGCTCAATTGACGGCTGCGAATCACCTTGGCAGTGCGCAGGAACTCGGCCTGCGCGGCGCGGTCGAGCGTGATGGCGGGAGCGACCTGCGCGGCCGGAGCCGGTGTCGTCTGGGCGCGCGGGGCACTCCCCGTGCAGACGACCGCGAACACGACGACCGCACCTGACAGCGAGCGACGGCGACGACGAGTCATGGGCTCTCCAGACGGCTGGCCACGGCGCGGCCGCCGTCATCTTACGCCCGTTCCAGTCCACAATATGGCCGTCCACATGAACCTCACGAATCTGCAACGCCATTGGGATGCCTTCGGGCGCCACGACCCCATGTGGGCCAACCTCACCGATCCGGCGCGCAAGGGTGGTCGTTGGACGGCGGACGAGTTCTTCGCGACGGGCGTTGCCGAAATCGGCGCATTGATGGCAGAGGCGCGGACGCTCGGTCTACCAGCGCATCGGCAGCGCGCGCTCGACGCGCCCGCCCTGCCAACGGGCGCGTTGCCGGCCGGCTCCTACCGTGCAGCCATTACCGTGAGGAGCCAGGCGATCACGGTGGGCGCCGCGGGCGCCGCGATGGAGGTGGACGCGCAGGTCACGAACACCAGCGACCAGACGTGGCCGGCAGGGGTACCACTGAACCTCGGCAGATCCGGCCGCCCGGACCACCGACCTGGGCCTTCTCTGATAAACTTCAGGGCGGTATGAAGCATTCCGAAAAAGAGCATCTGAAAGAAAACGAAGTGGCCAGCGCGGTGCTGGTTGCCGTCCAGCACCGCTCGCAACTGCTAGCTATTGGCGGCGGAGTGCTGGTCGTCCTGGCGGCCATCGGCGGCTTCGTCACGTGGCAGCGGGGCAAGGACACGACGGTGTCGGGTCTACTGGCCGACGCGATGGTGATCTACGAGGCGCCGGTGCAGGCACCGATTCCTGGCGACGCCGGTTCCACTGCCGCGCCCACGCAGATGCCTGGCACCTATCCCACCGAGAAGGCCAAGCTCGAGGCCGCGCTGCCGAAGTTCCTGGCTGCGGCCGAGTCGAGTCCGGCCAGCACGCCCGGCCGTCTGGCGCGGCTCAACG
>JANNEJ010001022.1:0-4701 GCA_031378585.1 Acidobacteriota bacterium
GCCCTGGCACCGCCCCGTTGTAGGCGAGCGTCCTGACCACGCGCCGCGGGCCGATCTCGAGATTCACCGCGCCGATGCGAAGTGTGATGTCGGCATCGCCGACAATCGGCAGGTCTGCCGACGGCGCCGGCATCCGGCGACCGCCATGCTGACCGCCGAGTACGGCAGCCGACGACGTCCAGCCGTACGCCAGCGCCATCCACTCGCGACGTGTCATGGCCGGACCCTGGCACGCGTGACTCCTATTTCTGAACCTTCTCGAGGAAGTCCGAGAGCGCCTGCACCCTGATCAAGGCCGTGTTCTGGTCGAGTGAGCGGAACAGCTCGCCCCACATCGGCATGTCGCGCGAGCCGTGCGCCGCCACTTCGTCAAGTCCCTGGATGTACCGTTTCACGCGGGTCTCGGGAAACTGGCCGCCGTTGCGTGCGCTGATGCGCGTCAGATCCGCCGGCGCCTTGACGAGTGCCTTCGCCGCCGGTCCGCTCCCTTGGGCGTCCAGCCCGTGGCACGTGGCGCAATACGAGTTGAACATCGTGGCGCCGTCATAGGCCGGCGTTTGCTTGATGGGCGCTTTCTCGATTTTGGGCTGAGCGTGGGCCACCGCCGCGGAGAACGCCAGGATCACGAACGCGGCGAGCACGTGTCGGGTCATACACGACCTCCTTGCTGCGAATCGCAGTGCTTCAGACACTGCCATTGGCCCGCAGTCCCGCATATGACGGGCGTCATACGAGGCGCGCGCGCCCATACGCCCCGGCCAGGAACACCGCGTGGCGCCGATGATTCATCACACCCACTTCCCTTCCGCAGGTAAAATAACGTAGCTCGCGCGCGTGGCCCCTGCGCAGCCATTGGAGGAGATATGAACCGACGAACCGCCCTTGCCGCCGCCAGTGTGCTGCTGACCGCCGCGCCCGGACGGGCCGAGGCCGCCGACGCGCCCATCCTGAAGATGCTCGACGAGTTCGCCGCCGCCTGGAACCGCCACGACGTAGACGGCCTGATGGCCTGCATGGCGCCCGACTGCGTGTTCGAAGCCTCTGCCGGCACCAACGTGGCCGGCACCAGGCACGTCGGCGCCGCGGCCGTGCGCGCCGCCTACGCCGCCGTCTTCGCCACCTACGCCGATGCCCGCTGGAATGGTCCACGGCACTTCATGGCCGGCGATCGTGCCGTCTCCGAGTGGACGTTCACTGGCACCACCAAAGACGGCGGCAAGGTCGAGGTGAACGGCTGCGACATCTTCACGCTGGAAGCCGGGAAGATCGCCCTCAAGAACTCGTATCGCAAGCAGCGCAGCTAGTGCTGGTGCCGGGCCGGGGACGTCCGGCCCCGACGGCTCGTCCACCCTGTGCTGCCGGCGACAACGCGGTCGACACTGCAGAACCCGTGACCGCGCGCTACTCTGATCACTTTTCGTGAGGACATGGATGATGGCTCGAATGCTCTGCCTGCTGGTCGTGGGAAGCCTCGTGCTGATGGGCAGCGCCCCGGTCTCGGCCCAATCCGTGATGCGATCGGCCCTGCATGATTTCCGCGTCGTCACCGTGGCCGAAGGACTCGTTCAACCGTGGGCCATCGCGTTTCTGCCAGGCGGCGACATGCTCATCACCGAGCGGCCCGGCCGGCTGCGCATCGTGCGCGGCGGGAAGCTCCTGCCCACGCCGGTCGCCGGCGTGCCGGAGGTGGCGTACGAGAACCAGGGCGGGCTGCTCGAGGTGGCACTCCACCCGAGCTTCGCCACCAACCGGCTCGTCTACCTGACCTACGCCAAGCGCCGGTCCAACGGCACGGGCAACACCACGGCGCTCGTGCGCGCCAGGTTCGAGAACGACGCCCTCACCGGCGTGACGCAGCTCTTCGAGTCGGTGTCGACCGGGCGCGGCCACTTCGGCGGCAAGATTGCCTTCGACGGGAAAGGCCACCTGTTCCTTACGCTGGGTGATCGCCAGGTGCCGCCCGAAGGCAACCTCGAGGCCCATCCCGCGCAGGACCTGACGAACCACCACGGCAAGGTCGTGCGCCTGAACGACGACGGCACCGTGCCGGCCGACAACCCGTTTGTGAGCCGCGCCGGCGCGAAGCCAGAAATCTGGAGCTACGGCCACAGGAACGTGCAGGGCATTGCGATCGATCCTTCCACCGGTAACGTGTGGACCAACGAGCACGGCCCGCAGGGCGGCGACGAGCTGAACCTCGATCGCGCCGGGAAGAACTACGGCTGGCCGGTGATCGGGTACGGTGTGAACTACACGACCGGCAAGGCCATTCACGCCGGCACGCACCGCGAGGGCATGGAGCAGCCGCTGCACATCTGGGTGCCGTCGATTGGCATCTCGGGCGCCACGTTCTACACGGGCGACCGCTTCCCGCAGTGGAAGGGCCAGCTGTTCATCGGCGGACTGGCTGGTGAACAGCTCGGCCGCGTCACCCTCGCCGGCGAGAAGGTGCTGTCGCGCGAGACCATCCTGCCGGGCGTTGGCCGCATCCGCGATGTTCGGCAGGGCCTCGACGGCTTCCTCTACCTGGTCACCGAAGACCGCGACGGCAAGCCCACGCCGGTTGTGCGTCTCGAACCGGTCGACCGCAGCACGTCGAGGTAGCCCCGGCATCATGACGGCTTCCCCCGCCTGGTCCGCGTTCGCCCTCGCCGCCGGCCTCGTGGCGGCGGCCACCCTGGCGGAGGCGCAGGCCGTCGCCCCAGTTGCCGGGCTCGACCCGGCTGGTCTCAATGTTGAGATCGGCCGGATCTTCCAGGCCGGGGTCTACGATCCCCCGGCGTTTGGTCCGGCGCGCTGGCTGCCCGATGGCTCGGGCTATTCCACCATCGAGCCCTCGGCCACTGGCGCCACTGACCTCGTGCGCTACGACGCCGCCACCGGGAACCGCACCGTGCTCGTGCCGGGCTCACGACTGATTCCGCAGGGCCGCCAGACCGCCCTCGGCATCAGCGACTACGCGTGGTCGGACGACGGCGCGCGACTGCTGGTGTTCACGAACACGGCGAAGGTGTGGCGCCTCAACACGCGCGGCGACTACTGGGTGCTCGACCTGCAGTCGGGGCGGTTGCGACAGCTGGGTGCGTCGGCTCCTGCCTCGTCGTTGATGTTCGCGAAGTTCTCGCCCGATGGCTCGCGCGCCGCGTATGTGCGCGGCAACAATCTGTATGTCGAGCGCATCGACGATGGCCGCGTCACGGCGCTCACCTCGAGTGGCTCCGACACAATCATCAACGGCACGTCCGACTGGGTCTACGAAGAAGAGCTCGGCGTGCGCGACGGCTTCCGCTGGAGTCCCGATGGCCGGCGCATCGCCTACTGGCAGTTCGATACGTCGGGCGTGGGCATCTTCACGCTGCTCAACAACACCGACACGCTGTATCCCGTCGCCACGCGCATCCCGTATCCCAAGCCCGGCACGACCAACGCCTCGGCGCGCATTGGCGTGGTCAATGCCACTGGCGGCGACACGCGCTGGATGCAGACGCCGGGCGACCCGCGCGACAGCTACCTGGCACGGCTCGAGTGGCGCGACCTGGACACGCTCGCCATTCAGCAGTTGAACCGTCTGCAGAATCAGCAGGACTTGCTGAGCGCCGATGCCTCGTCGGGCCGCGTGTCGCGCACGTTCCGCGACCGCGCCGAGACGTGGCTCGACGTCGTGGACCAGGTGCGCTGGGTCGACCAGGGCCGCGCATTCCTCTGGACGAGTGAGCGCGACGGCTGGCGCCATATCTACCGGGCCACCGCCGACGGCACGGCCACCACGCTGGCCACGCCCATGCCAGCCGACATCCTGCAGATTTCCGGCGTCGACGCGGCCGAAGAGTGGGTGTACTTCATCGCGTCGCCCGAGAGCGCGACGACCCGCTACCTGTATCGATCGCGATTGAACGGCCAGGGCACGGCGGAACGCGTCACGCCCGCGGGGCAGCCTGGCACACACACCTACCGCGTTGCGCCTGGCGGACGCCTGGCCTTTCACACCTACTCACGCTTCGATGTCCCACCAGTGACCGACGTCGTGGAGCTGCCCAGTCACCGGGTACTGCGCGCGCTCACCGACACCTCGGCACTGCGCAAGACGCTCGAGCCGGTGCTGACGCGGCCCGTGGAGTTCTTCACCGTGCCGGTCGGCGACGGCGTGACGCTCGATGGCTGGATGCTGAAGCCCTCGCACTTCGACCCGTCGCGCCGCTACCCGCTCATCATCTTCGTCTATGGCGAACCGGCCGCTGTGACGGTCACCGACCAGTGGCACGGCCGCGAGGCGCTGTTCCACCGGGCGCTGGCCGAAGCCGGCTACGTCGTCGTGAGCATCGACAACCGCGGCACGCCCGCACCGAAGGGCGCGCCGTGGCGCAAGGCGGTCTACGGCACGGTGGGCGATCTGTCGTCGCGGGACCAGGCCGCCGCGGTGCGTGCGCTGCTTGCGCGGCACTCGTTCCTGGACGCAACGCGCGTCGGCGTGTGGGGCTGGAGTGGAGGCGGGTCGAACACCCTGAATGCCATGTTCCGCTTTCCCGACATCTACCAGGTGGGCGTCTCGGTGGCGCCGGTGCCCGACCAGACGCTCTACGACACGATCTACCAGGAGCGCTACATGGGCCTCCCGGCCGAGAATGCCGCCGGCTACAAACTGGGCTCGCCCATTCACTTTGCCGAGGGCCTCAAGGGCCACCTGCTCGTCATTCACGGATC
>JANNEJ010000021.1:0-2707 GCA_031378585.1 Acidobacteriota bacterium
GCGAAGCGCGGCGACACGCCCAACGCGGGCTTCGCGCTCACGGCGTTTGCGGCCCTGCTGGTGCTGCAGTTCTACGCCAGCCTGTCGCTGCGCGCCCTGCCCATTCACTGGCTGCTCGTGGCGCTACAGTACGGCGGGTTCCTGCTGCCCACTGTGGGCGTGATCGCGCTCTTCGGGTTCGACTGGCGGCGCACGCTCGGACTCCGCGCGCCGCCGGTGGTGGCGTTGATGGCAGCGGTGACGCTTGGCCTCAGCGCGTGGCTGTTCGCCGGCGGCGTCGTGGCACGGCTCCTGCCACCGCCCGAGTCGTTGACGCGTGCCATGGAGCGCTTCATTCAACTCGGCGACCAGCCCATGCCGCTCTGGGTCGTGTGGCTGGTGCTGGGCGTCACGCCCGCGATCTGCGAAGAGCTCTTCTTTCGCGGCCTGGTCTTCGCTGGTCTGCGACGGCTGGGCGTCTGGCCGGCCGTACTCGGCAGCGCGCTGCTCTTCGCGCTGGCGCACGCCTCGATCTATCGCCTGATGCCCACCTTCATCCTGGGTCTGGTGCTGGGCGTCCTGCGATGGCGCTCGCGGTCGGTCGTGCCCGGCATGGTGATGCACGCGATCAACAACGGCCTCATCGGCACGCTCGCGCAGCGGCCGGAACTGGCGGCGTGGTTCGGCCTGCACAGCGCGGGCGGCGCCATGCCGTGGGCACCGGTCGCCATCGGCACGGCGGTGATGGCGGTCGCGCTCGGCCTGCTCGCATTCGTGACGCCATCGACACCCGACGACCCCACGGCGTAGGGCCACCGGGCTACGACGCGGGCGAGGCGGTGGCCGGCGTGATCTCCACCTTGATGTCGCGCCACTTCCCCTGGCGGAAGCGCAGGAACGACAGCGCGCACCGGGTGAAGTGACCGAGCACGATGGCGAGCCAGATCTCGGACGGCACGAGCGGCCGCATGCTCTGCAACACCGTGCAGAGTCCAATCGGAATGGCGACTTGCGACACCAGCGTGATGACGAGCGGACTCTTCGTGTCGCCCGTGCCCTGCAGTCCACCCGTGAAGGTGAGGGCGCCGCTGATGAAGAAGCCGGACACGGCCAGGTAGCGCAGCAGCTGGCGGCCGATCTCCGATACCTGACCGTCGCGCGCCCCGAAGATGCCGAGGAGCTGATTGGGAATCAGCAGAAACATCGCGCTCACGATCGCCGCCACGATGAGGCCGAACTTCGCGGCGGTGTACACGCCTTGCAGCGCGCGTTCGGGCTGACCGGCGCCCAGATTCTGGCCCGAGATGGTGGCCGCGGCGCCCATGAGCCCCACCGACGTCCAGGTGATCATCGAGAAGAGCTCGGTGTAGCCAATCGTGTAGGCCGCCTGCGCCGCGGCGCTGTGCTCGAGGCCGCCAATGAACCGCAGCAGCAGCACGCCGGCGACGTTCATCGCGATGCCTTGCACACCTGTGGGCAGCCCGAATTTGAACAGCGACCGAATCACCGTCCAATCGGGCGCGGTACAGAGCGCGCGCGTGAAGCGAATCACGAGCTTGCCGCTGAAGAGCAGCCACAGCGCGTAGCCGCTCACGAGCGCCGCCGCGATCGCCGTGCCCATGGCCGAGCCGGCCGTGCCGAACTTCGGGATGAGGATCAGGTTGAAGACCAGATTCAGCACGGTCATCGTGATGCCGAGCCGAAGCGGCGTCCTCGCGTCGCCGGCCGCGCGCAGCGCCGCCGACAGCATGAAGAAGAGCAGCATGCCGATGCTGAACACGAAGTTGATCCGCAGGAACGGCAGCGCCTGCGCGCGCACCTCGGGGGCGGCGTTCACGAGCGACAGCAGCCACGGCGTGGCGAAGTAGCCGATGGGGGCCAGCACGGCAAACATGCCGACGGCCGTGATGAACGCCTGGTAGACGACCTTGTTCACCGTGTCGTGGTCGCCGGCACCGGCATAGCGCGATACGAGTACGGCCTGTCCGGTGAAGAGGGAGGCCATGAACACGATCACGACAAGGAAGATCTGCCACGCCACGCCAACCCCGGCGTTGGCGGCAAAGCCCATCAGGTTGCCGACCAGGGCATGGTCGACGACGCCCTGCAGCCCGGCCACGAGGTTCTGCAGCATGGTCGGCCATGCCAGGCGCCACACGGCGGGCGCCAGTGGGCCTTCGATGAGAGAGCGATCGAACTTCTTGGGCGAGGACGACGGGCCGGCCATGCAAGGACGCTGTAATTGTAGCGCGACGGCCCCAGCCGTCAGGTGCGAATCGACACGAAGGCCGGGGCCCCCGCCGCGCGTGGTGAGCGCGGCGGGGTGGAGCGGCACGAAACCTCGCGTTAGACGTCGAGTTCCTGCGCGTCTTCGGCCCGGTCCATGATGAAGCGGAACCGCGCCGACGCGTCCTTGCCCATCAGCTCGTTGATCACGCGGTCGGTGAGCAGCTGGTCCGACACGTCCACCCGCAAGAGACGCCGCGTGCGCGGGTTCAGGGTTGTTTCCCAGAGCACCTTCGGCATCATCTCGCCGAGGCCCTTGAAGCGGGTGATCTCGGGAGTGGCGCGCCCGGCGCGCTTCAGAATCTGCGCCTTGTGGGCTTCATCGAGGGCCCAGAATGTCTCTTTTCCGATATCGATGCGGTAGAGCGGCGGCTGCGCCAGGTAGACCCTGCCGGCCGCAATGAGCTGCGGCATATGCCGGAAGAGGAACGTGAGCAGCAGC
>JANNEJ010000027.1:0-2101 GCA_031378585.1 Acidobacteriota bacterium
GTGGTGATTCAGGTGGTGCTCTTTGCCAGCAACCTGTATGCGACCGGTACCAGCGCGGCGCTCGCGTTGCCGTTCTTCCTCGGCATCGGCATGGCCATCCCGTGGCCGTTTGCCGGCGCCGGCCTGGCCTCGCTGCCCAAGCCCGGCCCGTGGATGGTGCGCGTGAAGCAGGGCTTCGGCGTGCTGATCCTTGGCACCGCGGTGTACTACGGCTACCTGGCCTATGGCCTGTTCGCCAATCAGTTCGTGGATGCGGCCGACGTGTCGTCGAGCGTCGAGGAGAAGCTGAAGGAAGGCTGGCACGCATCGCTGGCTGAAGGCCTGGCCGTGGCGGAGCGCGAAGGCAAGCCCGTGCTGATCGACATGTGGGCTACGTGGTGCAAGAACTGCCTCACGATGGACAAGACCACGCTGGCCGAGCCGGCCGTGACCGGCGCGCTCAGCGGCTACGTGAAGGTGAAGTTCCAGGCCGAGCAGCCCGACGAGGCGCCCGCCGCGGAGCTCATGAAGCGTTTCAAGGCGGTGGGTCTGCCAGCCTACGCCATCATCAGGCCGGCGGCCATCAAGGCGGCCACCGGCAACTGAAGTGTGTCAGGATGGCGGCCGTATGACCGTCATGCCGCCTCGCCCGTCCTCGGTTGCGCTCGCGCTCGTTGCGGCCCTGGGGTGCTTGCCCTCGCCGCCGTCGTTCGCGCAAACGCCCGCCTCGCCGCCGGCCGTAACCGCAGCCGTGCCCGACGTGGAGGTACAGCTGGCGTTTCTTCGCACGGCCAAGGTGGTATCGAGCCGGCCTATTGGCAAAGGCGTCACCGGCGCTCTCCGCGTGACGCTGAGCGACGGCACGCGCACGCACGACGCCGCGTTCCAGGCCGTGGCCAAGGAATCGATCGGAGGCGACGTGCCGCGCAACCTTCGTCGGCCCGACGAAATGCGCTTTATCGATCACTATCGCTACAACATCGCCGCCTGGCGCCTGGCGCGGCTCCTGGGACTTGCCTACATGATGCCGGCCACGGTCGAGCGGTCCATCGGGGGCTCAGGCGCACTGTCGTGGTGGGTGGACGACGTGCTCATGGACGAGGAGGAGCGCCAGCGCACGCAGGCTAATCCCCCGAGCGGCGCGATCGGGCTGTCGCGGCAGTACGGCCGCATGCGGGTCTTTGCCGAACTCGTGCGCGACACCGATCGCAACAAGGGCAACGTCGTGTTCACGAGGAGCTGGCAGCTCGTGATGCTCGACTTCACCCGTGCCTTCCGGCTGGCGAAGCCGCTGATGACGCCGGGCGCCATCGGCACCTGCGACCGACACCTGCTCGAGGGGTTGCGAGCGCTCTCGAAGCGGGCGGTCAAGGAGGCGGTGCAGGACCATCTGACCGGCGGCGAAATCGACGCCGTGATGGCCCGGCGCGACCTGCTGGTCGGGCATTTCGACCGCTTGATCGCCGAACACGGCGAGGCCGCCGTGCTCTACTGACACCCGGTATTCGGTCCGTCGAAGCTGGTATCATTTCGCGGCAGTCATCCATGCAGATGCGGCGATTCCTTCCCGGAACGGTTGCGGCAGTGCTAGTGGTCGCCGTGGCCTCTGTGGCTGGCCAGTCCGCGGCCCCCGCACCCGTGGCCTCGCACCCAGCGTCGGTCGCAGCGCCGAGCGCGGTGCCAGGTGGGCTGCAGGCCGTCGTCACCGACGCCTGTGCCGGCTGTCACAGCGAGCGTGCCAAGGCTGGAGGCCTGTCGCTGCACGACTTCGACGTGGCGCGGGCCGGCGAGCGCGTTGACGTCACCGAGAAGATGATCCGGAAGCTGCGCGCCGGCCAGATGCCGCCGGCCGGCAGCACGCGGCCAGACGACGCCGTGCTGATGAGGCTTGCCGACGCGCTCGAAGCTGCGTCCGACGCCGCGGCCGGCGACTCGGCCCCTGGGCGCCGTACGTTCCAGCGGCTCAACCGGGTCGAGTACACGCGCGCCGTGCGCGACCTGGTGGGCGTCGACGTGAACGCGGGCGACTATCTGCCGCTCGACCCCAAGAGCGCCAACTTCGACAACATCGCCGACGCGCAGCTGCTCTCGCCGACCTCGATGCAGGCCTACCTGACGGCGG
>JANNEJ010000034.1:0-5495 GCA_031378585.1 Acidobacteriota bacterium
ATTCGCCAGTTCAGGCAGGACGCCGGCAAGGACCACACTCTTTACATCCATCTGACGCTGGTCCCCTGGATCGGCTCGGCCGGCGAGCTGAAGACGAAACCCACCCAGCACAGCGTGCGGGATCTGCGGTCGATCGGCATCCAGCCAGACATCCTGCTCTGCCGGACCGACCGCGCGCTCGATCGCGACATCAAGCAGTAGATCGCGCTCTTCTGTGACGTCGACCAGGAAGCGGTCATCACGGCACGCGACGTCGAGACCATCTACGAGGTGCCGCTCGCGCTGCGCGAGGAGGGCATCGACCGCGTCGTGTTGCAGCGGTTGGGCCTGCCCGTCACGCCTGGCGACGCGCGCGCCTGGGAACAACTGGTCGAGAACATCAAACACCCCAACGACGACCTCACGATTCATGTCGTTGGCAAATACACGGGCTACGAAGACTCCTACAAGAGCTTGAACGAGGCCTTGTCTCACGGCGGCTTTGCGCATCGGCTGCGCATCAACATCCAGTGGGTCGAAGCCGAGGCGCTCGAACTCGAGGGCGGCACGCGCCTGCTCGAGGGCGCCCACGCGGTGCTCGTGCCTGGGGGGTTCGGTACGCGAGGCACCCGTGGCATGATGCGGGCGGCCGAGTATGCGCGCGTCCACACGGTGCCGTACTTCGGCATCTGCTACGGGTTTCAGTGGGCCACCGTCGAGTTCGCCAAGCATGTCTGCGGTCTCGAGGGTGCCGAGTCGACCGAATTCGACGAGGCGGCGCCGCACAAGGTGATCTACAAGCTGCGTGATCTGCTCGGCGTGGACGATCTCGGCGGCACGATGCGGCTTGGGCGCTACGAGTGCGCGCTCGCGCCAGGCTCCCTTGCACGCCGCATCTACGGCGTTGACACGATTTGGGAACGGCACCGGCATCGGTACGAATTCAATGCGCTCTACGAGCCTGCGCTGCGCGAGCACGGCATGCTGATTTCCGGTCGCTCGCCCGACGGCAAGTTCGTAGAGATTGCCGAGCTGCCGGCGCACCCCTGGTTCCTCGGCGTGCAATTCCATCCGGAGTTCCTGTCGCGCCCCCTGCGACCTCATCCGCTCTTTGCGAGCTTTGTTGCCGCCGCCTACGCTCAGAAGTGCGGCACCCTGGCCCGCGTCGGCGAAACCAGCGTCAGCGCCTGATCGTGCTATCCGAGTACCTGCCGTTCATCTCGGTGCTGCTGGCGCTGCTGGCCGGCGTCGCGACCGGCAAGGCGTGGGAGCGCTACAAACTGCGCGATGGGCGCTGGATCGACCGGCGCAAGGCGCGCGATTCGCACCACTACGTACTCGGCTTGAACTTCCTCGTGGCCAATCAGATCGATCTGGCCATCGAGGAGTTGAGCCAGGCGGCGCGCGTGGACGCCGACGCCCTGGAGATCCATCTCATCCTGGGCAACGTGTTCCGCGAACGCGGCCAGGTGTCGCGCGCGATTCAGGTACACCAGTCGCTGCTCCAGCGCCAGAACCTCACGCGCGTCGAGCACGCCTACGTGATGCTCTGCCTGGGCCTCGACTTCAAGCGCGGCGGTTTTGTCGACCGGGCGGTCGACGCATTCAAGGAGGTGCGCCGGCTCGATCCGTCGAACTCCTATGCCCTGCTGCATCTGGAGAAGGTCTACGAAGAGCAGCGGCAGTGGGACGATGCCGCGCGCGTCCGCCAGGAACTGGTGGCCATGGCGGGCCCAGAGTCACCCGCCAAGAGCCAGGCGATCCTGGCCTTTCTCGAGAACGAACGCGGTCTCGCCGCGCTGAAGTCAGGCGATGTCAGCGCCGCGCACGCCCGCTTCTCCGCGGCGCTCGACCTCGATGCGGCGGTCACGCCCGCCTCGGTCAATCTGGGTGAGACGCTCGAGCGTCAGGGCAAGCCCGCTGAGGCGATTCGCGTGTGGGAAGGCGTCGTGGACAGCACCCCCGATCGGGCTCATCTGGTACTCGAACGGCTCCGCGCCGCCTACACCGCGGCGGGACAGCCTGAACGCTTTCTGGCGCTGTGCCTGAGGGTTGCCGCCGCGCACCCGGAGAACTGGCGGGCCCGCCTGGCGCTTGGACGCGCCCTGGCGGACGGCGGCCAGTCTGGGCAGGCGCTCGAACAGTATCTCGAGGCGCTCAGTCACAATCCTCACGGCCTCACCGTACATGAAGCCGTCTGGGACCTGCTGCTCCAGATGACGCTCGACCGCGCGTCGGTCGAGCGCTACGTGCGGCATGCCAAGGCCGCTGTGTTCTATCTCGATCCGCACGTGTGCCTGCGCTGCCACTATCGCAGCACCGAGCTGCTCTGGCAGTGCCCGCAGTGTCACGAATGGAACAGCTTTGTCGAGGAGCGCATCGGGCCGGTTACCCGCGACTCGACCGACCTTTGATCCATCTGGCCAGCCGCGTGGCCTGAGCGAGCGTGTCCGCCATGGACCCTTCGGTGACCACGACCGCATCGGCGAGACGCGCCTTGTCCTCGATGGGCCACTGAGCGGCGAGCCGCTGATCCGCGGCAGCCAGCGTGAGTCCGTCGCGCAGGACCAGGCGCGCCCGCTGGGTCGACGCCCGGCACGCGGTCACCACCGCCGTGTCGAAGGAAGTGACCCGCCCGGTCTCGTACAGCAGGGGCACCTCGGCCACCCCGGCCACGCCAGGCGGAAGCAGCGCGAAGAAGGCCTCGATCCCGGCCCGCACGAGCGGGTGCAGCAGCGCTTCCAGCTCCTGACGCGCCGGCGCGTCCCCAAACACCACGCGGCCCAGCGCCGGTCGGTCCAGCTGACCATCGGGCAGCAGCACTCCCTGTCCGAACCGGCCGACGACCGCCGCGAGTCCGGGCGTACCCGGGCGCACCACCTCGCGCGCCAGCTGGTCGGCGTCCACGGTGGGCACCCCTTCGGCCCGGAGCGTGTGTGCCACGACGCTCTTGCCCGTTGCGATGCCGCCGGTCAGGGCGATGCGAAACACCGGCCCTCAGTCCGAAGCGAGTCCGGCGCGCCGTTCGGCGGCAACCACCGTGTTGCGGAGCAGCATCGCAATCGTCAGCGGGCCGACGCCCCCTGGCACGGGCGTGATGACGCCGGCAACAGACTCCACATCTGGGTGCACGTCGCCGACGATTAGGCTGCCTTTTGCGCCAAACTGGGCGCGGCGCGCATGACCCTCGGGATACCACTGCGCGACAAGCGCCGGGTCGGTCACCCGGTTGATGCCAACGTCGATCACGGTGGCCCCCGGCTTCACGAACGCTGGAGTGACGTAGGCCGCACGGCCCACGGCGGCGACGAGCACGTCGGCCTCGCGCGCCAGTGTCGCCACATCGGGCGTACGCGAGTGGCAGACCGTCACTGTCGCGTCCTGGTGCAAAAGGAGCAGCGCCATCGGCTTGCCCACGATGTCGCTGCGCCCCATGACGACCGCACGCTTACCCGTCAACGTGATGTGCTCGCGCGCGAGCAGCTCCATCACGCCGAGGGGAGTGCACGCCACCAGAAAGGCGCGCTTCTGGACGAGCAGACCGATACTCACAGGATGGAAGCCGTCGACGTCCTTTGCCGGCAGCAGCGCATCGAACACCCGCTGCTCCGCGCCCCGGCCCATGGCCGCCGGCAGCGGCGACTGCACGAGGATTCCGTCGAACGCGTCATCGCCGTTGAGGCGCGCCACGACCGCCAACACGTCTTCGAGTGGCGCGGCCTCATCGACTCTGAAGAGCTCCGCGCGGCAACCGGCGGCGGCGGCGGTGCGCAGCTTGTTCCGAACGTAGATCTCGGACGCCGCGTCGCCGCCCGCGAGCACGATGCCGAGGCCGGGAGCGCGGCCGCGCGCGGCGGCAAACCGCGCGATCCGCGGGACCAGCTCGCCCCGAATCTCGTCGGCCGTCGCCACGCCGTCGAGCCAGCGGGCGCTCACGAGCGTTCTCCGCCCAGTACCGGCGGGCGGGCCTCGGCGTCCAGCAGGCGCAGTTTCTCCGTGCTGCCGAGGAGCACGAGCTGGTCGCCGCCGTGTAGCGTCGCCTCTGGTGGCGGATTGAACTCCATGTGCCCTTCCCGTCGGCGAATCGCGACCACGATGACGCCGTACCGCTGCCGCAGCTCAGCCTCGCGGATCGTCTTGCCCACAAGCGTCGCGTGCGGGGCCAGTTCGATCTGCTCGGCCGATAGATCGAGATGTTCCGAACTCGTGGCCAGGCGCATGAAATCGACGACCGCCGGCCGAAGTGCCGTGTGCGCCATCTGGATCGCGCCGAGCGTGTAGGGCGAGATCACCCGGTCGGCACCCGCGCGCTTCAGCTTCGGTTCGGCGTCGTCGGATTCGACGCGGGCGATGATGAACAGGTCCGGCCGCAGCACACGCGCGGTGAGGACGGTGTAGACATTCTCGGCGTCGGTGGACACGGCGGCAATCAGCCCGCGGGCACGGTCGAGACCAACGCGCTTCAGCACGTCCTCGCGGCTGGCGTCGGCCTCCACGGCCAGGCCACCGCCGGCGATGATGGCGTGTACCTTGTCGGGATCCCGGTCGATGACGACGCAGGGCACGCCTTGTCGGCGAAATTCGTCGGCAATCGTGCTGCCGATGCGCCCGTAGCCGCAGATGATGAAGTGGTTGTCCAGTGCGTCGAGCATACGTTTGAAGCGGCGCTGTTCGAAGCCCCGGTGCAACCCTCCGTCTACGATCAGCGCCATCAGCACGAAGGCGGTGTAGTACAGCGTGGCGACGCCGCCGAGCAGCACGAACGCCGTCCACGCTTCCCCGGCGCGGCTGAGCGGGTGTGGGTAGCCGTAGCCGACGGTCGTGACCGTGATGAGCGTCATGAAGGCGGAGTCCCACAGGCCCCAACCTTCAATTGCCGCGTATCCGACTGTGCCCGCAGCGAACACCGCGACAAACAGCACCACGCCGAGACCCGGTCCCCGGGCCCACGACAATGGCTTTGACGACGTGATGTTCAACGCAGGCGTCCCAGCCATTCGATGGCCAGAAAGGCCGTCCCTACTTCGAGGCCGACGCTTTGCGCATACCGAAGCCGGCGGCCAGCAACACCAGCGACACACCCAGCCACTTCAGGCCGAAGGCGTCTGCCGTCTCAGCGGTCACCCCAATTTCATGCCACTTGGCAATCGTCTCGGTCGTGAGTCCCAGTTCGGTCATGTAGGCCAGTACGGTGATACAGGCGGTGTTGAATACGGCGAGCGAGCCGGCCATGAATACGAAGTTCGCGACGTTCTCAAACGCCGAACGGCGGGAGGACTCGCGCGCGTCCACGAGCGGACTGTGGGTGCGGCCGTAGAACCAGTAGATGAGCATGCCGAGGTCGAGCCACACCAGGAACCGGATCCACGTCAGGACTGGCAGGTTCAGCATCAGATAGACGCACGAGAGGATCCCGAGTACGGGGAACACCGGTCCGAACGGCACGCGGAATGGCCGGTGCACTTCGGGGCGGCTGACCCGCAGGATCAGCACGGCGCCACACACAATAGCAAACG
>JANNEJ010000060.1:0-4575 GCA_031378585.1 Acidobacteriota bacterium
GGAGTATCCGCACACCACGCGCCGCCACGTGCTGCGCGCGCCCGACGTGACGGTGAACGTGCTGGACGTACGCGTGAAGCCCAACCTGACGGTGGGCTACGTGATGGGCGTGGGCGACGAAGTGCCCCAGGCGCTCGAACAACTGGGCGCGCGGGTGGAGCTCGTGAACGAAGACCAGCTGGCCTGGGGCGATCTGGGCCGCTACGACGTGATCATGACCGGCGTGCGCGCCTACGAGCGGCGTCCCGACCTGCGCGCCTACAACCAGCGCCTGCTCGACTACGCGCGGGCCGGCGGCACGGTGGTCGTCAACTACAACAAGTTCGAATTCAACGAGGCGCAGTACGGCCCGTATCCAGGCAAAGTGAGCAGCCGCCGGGTCACCGACGAGAACTCGGCGGTCAGCATGCTCGTACCGCAGCACGCCGTGTTCACGACCCCGAACAAGATCGTGGCCGCCGACTGGAAGGGCTGGGTCCAGGAGCGCGGCACGTACTTCTTCGACAAAGCCGACCCGCAGTACACCGACCTGGTCGAGTTCGTCGAGCCGTTTCCCTATAACCAGGGGCCGAAGCTCGGCGGCCTGGTCGAAGCCAAAGTGGGCACGGGCCGCTGGCTCTACCTGGGCATCGGCCTGTGGCGCCAGTTGCCGGCCGGCACCGAGGGCGCGTATCGCCTGATGGCCAACATCATCAGCCTGGGCGCCACGCCTGCCCCGGTCCGCCCGGCAGGCACGCCCAGGGTCGGAAGGTAACTTTTCCGGCCGTTCCCCTGTCAAACGGGCTGAGAACGAAGAACAGCGGTCGCTCCGCCGAACGGCAGAGGTGCACAGAAGTGCCCACGACCGGTCTGGGGTGACGCGGTGTTTACAGCGCATGGCCGCGCCGGGCGGCCAGTACGGTTACACTCAAAGACTCGACCGATGCGTCTAAGAGGAAGGCTTGGGGATGCTGGAACATGTGCTTCGCAGGATGAGCTTCGGCGCAAGCGCCGACGAACTCGAAACCTTCTCGCGCCTGCCGCAGGTCGGGGTGATTGGATACCTGCTGAACTACGACCGTGCCCCTGGCGACATCGACACGAAGATCAACAACCCCGCTTATGTGGGCGTGACGACCCGCGGTCTCTTCTCGCCCAACACGGTCATCAACGACGCGCGCCAGCGATGGCTGTTTCGTATGGTGCACAGCCAGCGGCCACTGCAAGAGAAGCTGGCGCTCTTCTGGCATAACCACTTCGCCACCGCCTACACCAAGGTCGCCGGCACCTTTGGCCAGGAGCACGCCACCAAGATGATGGACGGCAAGCCGTCCGAGGTGGCAGGTCAGCGCCGCGGCCAGGTGCAGCTCTTCAGGGACATGGCGACCGGCCGTTTCGACGAGTTGCTCATCGAAGTGGCCAAGGACCCGGCCATGCTCGTGTGGCTCGACGGCCGCCTCAACGTGCGCGCCCGGCCGCAGGAAAACTTCGGTCGCGAGTTGATGGAGCTCTTCACGACTGGCGTCGGCTACTACACGGAAGAGGACGTCTACGCCGCGGCCCGCGTCTTCACCGGCTGGAACCTGCGCCTGAGCGGCGACCGCGCCACGCCCGCCACCAGCTACTACGAATACGTCTACACCGCCGCGCAGCATGACCCAGCGGCCAAGACCTTCACCTTCCCGGTGATGCCCGACGGCTCACGCACCATTCCCGCGCGCGCCGCGGCCGACGGCGAGCAGGACGGCGTGGATCTGATTCGCGCGCTGGCGCGCCGGCCCGAAACCGTCGACCGCCTGGCGCGTCGCTTCTTTGCCTTCTTCGTAAGCGAGTTCACCGCGCCAAGCGACGGCCTCGTGAGCAGCATGCGGGAGGCCTATCTGAACAGCGACACGAGCATCAAGGCCATGCTCGTGCGGCTCTTCACCTCGACCGAGTTCCTCGAAGACACCTCCGAGTACGCGCGCTACAGCTGGCCAGCCGAGTTCGTAGTGCGCGCGGTCAAGGAAACAGGTTGGGCCGGCCTGTCGGTTGACGCCGCCATGACGCCCCTTGCCAACATGGGCCTGCAGCTCTACGAGCCGCCCGACGTGAACGGCTGGGCGCTCGGGCCCGAATGGTTCTCGACGGCCTCGATGCTCTCGCGCATGAACTTTGCCGCGGCGCTCATGGCCAACCAGCGCTTCAACCTGCAGCGGGCCTCGGAGCCGGCGCGAACCACGCCTGAAGCGTTGCTCGACTTCCAGCTCAAGCGCTTCACGCCAGCGCCGCTGCCCGACACCACTCGCGCTGCGCTGCTCGACTACCTGCGACAGGGCGTCACCTGGCCCCTCAGCGATGCGCAGCTGGCCAGCAAGGCGTCGGGCCTCGCGCGACTCATCGTGGGCGCGTCCGAGTATCAGTTCAACTAGGGGTCGCAGCCATGAACTTCACGCGCAGACAGTTCGTTCGCGGCGGCGTCACCGCCTTCACCTTCGGTTTCGCCGCCCCGCAGTTCCTCACCGAGCTGGCCCTGGCCCAGAGCGGCGGTTCGCGCAACCTCGTCGTGCTGTACCTGAACGGAGGCAACGACGCGCTCAGCACGCTGGTGCCGTACGGCGATGCCGACTACTATGCTCGCCGTCCGACCATCGGTGTGCCGGCCGGCTCGGTACTTCAGCTGGGTACTGACCGGGCGGGTAACGTGCTCGGTCTGCATCCGGCGCTGGCGGGCCTGAAACAGATCTTCGACGACGGCCGGCTGGCGGTCGTGCAGCGCAGCGGCTACGAGAATTCGAGCCGCTCACACTTCCAGGGTTTCGACATCTACGGCACGGCCAACCCAAGTAACTCGCAGGGGACCGGCTGGCTCGGCCGCTATCTCGATACGCTGCCGTCGCCCATCGATCCGCTCGTGGGTTGGAACACCACGCGCGAAACGCCGCGTCCGCTGGTGGCCCGCACCGTGGGCGTGCCGGCCATCACCAACCCGGCCACCTACAGCTTCGCGAGTCCGAACACCGGCGCCGAGGCCGGCTACGAACGCGCGGCGGCGTTGCGCATCTCGTCGCACCTGCCGGCCGACCGCCCGCACTTGTCGTTTGTGAACTCCACCGCGCAGGCCGCGCTCGGCACGCTGGATCGCGTGGCCACGGTGGCCACCTACCGGCCGTCGCTCACCTATCCCAACAACGGCTTTGGCCAGGCGTTGCAGGCCGTGGCCGGTGCCATGAACCGGCAGATCGGCACGAAGGTGTTCTGGGTGTCGACCGGCGGCTTCGACACGCACGCCAACCAGAGTCCCGTGAACGGCGCCTACAATACGCTCATGGCCACCGTGAACGGCGGCCTCATCACCTTCTACAACGACCTGCGGAACCAGGGTCTGCTCGATTCCACGATGGTGCTGATTTTCTCGGAATTCGGCCGGCGCATCACCGAGAACGGCAGCAACGGCACCGACCACGGCGCCGCGGGCGTGATGATGGCGCTCGGCGGCCTGGTGCGGGGCGGGCTCTACGGCACGGCCGCGAAGCTGCGCGCGGATCCGCAGAACCCCGGACTCGAGAACGCCGCCGGCGACGTGCGCTACGAAACCGACTTCCGCGCCGTCTACGCGCGCGTGCTCGACGACTGGCTCGGGGCCAATTCGGTGTCCATTCTCGGCGCCGACTTCAGGCCGGGAGCGCCTCGGATTATCTAGCCCCTAGCCGCTGGACTACACTGGATCCATGAGCGCATCCGGAGTTGCTGTCCCTGTTCTGCTGGCCCTCGCGCTCGTGGCTCGTCCCACGGCTCAAGAAGGCGTGAAGGAATCCGACCGCATCACCGCGGCCATTGCCGTGCTCGGCGAGGTGATGGGCGCGAGTGACTCGGCGATGCCCGGGGCGATTCTCGAGAAGGCCGAAGCCATTGCCGTGTTCCCGTCGCTCGTGAAGGCCGGGTTCGTCGTGGGCGGCTCGCGCGGCCACGGCGTGATCAGCGTGCGCGATCCGCAGAGCGGCGCGTGGAGCTCGCCGGCGTTTCTGACGATCACGGGTGGCAGCATCGGCTTCCAGATCGGCGCGCAGGCGGTGGATCTCGTGCTGGTCGTGCAGAACCGCCGCGGTCTGGATCAACTGCTCAAGAACCAGTTCAAGATCGGCGCGGATGCGTCGGTGGCGGCCGGCCCGGTGGGGCGCGACGCATCGGCGTCGACCGACATCCAGTTGCGCGCGCAAATTCTGAGCTACTCGCGCACGCGCGGCCTGTTTGCCGGCGTCACGATCAACGGCAGCACCATTCGTCAGGACCGTGATGCCAACGAACGCTTCTACGGCATCGCGTATCGCACCAGCCAGATTGTGACGCAGCGCCTGGGCGGCTCGCCAGAGCCGAGTGCCGAGTGGCGCGCCGCACTCGCCAAGCACGCCGGCGGTTTACCCTGAGCGTGTCTCCACTCCGAGCTGCAGCCACCATGCGTGCTTCCGTATACAAACCTGTGTAGTCTTGGCACGCGTCAAAGCGCAGCCCACTTCGTCCGCTCGACGTGCGCCAACCAGTCACATCTGCTGCTAGAATCCCTACAAGCCGATGAAATCAAACCCAGAAGGCTGGAGTGTTGTTGTCGGGTTCTGG
>JANNEJ010000071.1:0-5928 GCA_031378585.1 Acidobacteriota bacterium
CTCGAACATCTCGCGCGCGATCGACTTGGGACGGATGGCCTCCTCACCGACCCACGGGTGCCGTTCGGCAAACGCATTGAACGTCTGGTAGACGAAGTCGCGCAGCGGCTTGGGATATTCGAGCTTCTCGAGCTGCTCCATGCGCTGTTCGTATTCGACGCCGTCGGCCTTCATCTCTGCGACGGCACGGTCCTTGACGCGGTCGAGCTGCTTGCGGAGTACGACCTCGGGGTTCTCGAGAATCGACTCGACCAGCGTCACCACATCGAGTGCGTAGTCCGGCGACTCGGGCTCGAGCAGCGGGAGCGTCTCGAGCAGGTAGAGCGACAACGTCTGGTTCATCGAGAAGTCGTCCTGGAGGTCGACGTTGACGCGCAGCGTGGCGCCCTCCGCGGTTCTCGGCATGAACTCCACGACGCGGTGCGCCACCAGCGCGCGGAAGAGCGTCCACGCGCGCGCCCGCAGCGCCGGCTTGGCCCGCGGCGGCTCGTGACACTCGCGCAGCAGCAGCCGCATGGCGCCGCAGCCGTCGCCGCGCCGGCTCAACACGTTCAGCAACATTCCGTGCGACACCTGGAACCTGGAGACGAGCGGTTCGGGGGGTGAGCCGATCAGCCGAGTGAAGGTGTTCAGGTCCCAGTGGACGAAGTTGTGCTCGGGCGGCTTCCGCTTGACCACCTTCCTGCCGTCGCGGGCGGTCTTCTCGCTCAGCCGCAGGTTCTCGATGACGTGCTCTGGCGCCTGGACGACCACGAAACCCCGATCGTCGAAGCCCTTGCGTCCGGCGCGTCCGGCAATCTGGTGGAAATCGCGAACACTGAGATGGGCGGTCTTCTGCCCATCGAACTTGCACAAGCGTGTGAACAGCACGGTGCGAATAGGCACGTTGATGCCCGCGCCGAGCGTATCGGTTCCGCAGATCACCTTCAGCAACCCGGCCTGTGCGAGCTGCTCGATGAGCACGCGGTACTTCGGCAGGAGCCCGGCGTGGTGCAGGCCGATCCCGTGCCTGAGCCACTTCCGCACCTCGCCGCCGTACGGGCTACTGAACGCGAAGCCCGCGATGCGCGCGGCGATGTCCGCTTTCTGTTCCTTGCTGCAGATCTTCAGGCTGGTGAAGTCCTGCGCGCTCGACGCGGCATCCGCCTGCGTGAAGTGGACGACATACACCGGCGTCTTCCCCTGGTCGACGAGCTGCTCGATCGCGTGCGCCAGTGGCACGTCGGAGTAGGCGTACTCGAGCGGCACGGGACGTGCGCCGGACTTGACGGTCACCGTCGGACGGCCGTTGAGCCGGGTGACGGCGTCCTCGAAGAATCGCGTGTCGCCGAGTGTGGCCGACAGCAGCAGGAACCGCGCCTGAGGCATCGTGAGCAGCGGCACCTGCCACGCGACTCCGCGGTCGCGGTCGGCATAGTAATGGAACTCGTCCATCACGACCTCGCCGATGTCCGCGTCTGCGCCCTCGCGCAGCGCGATGTTGGCCAGCACCTCGGCCGTGCAGCACAGGATGGGGGCCTCGCGGTTCACCGTGGCGTCGCCCGTCGAGAGACCGACGCGGTCGGGACCAAAGTCGCGGCACAGCCCCATCCACTTCTCGTTGACGAGCGCCTTGATGGGGCACGTGTAGATGGCGCGCCGCCCACGCGCCAGCGCAGCGAAGATCATCGCCGAGGCCACGAGCGACTTGCCCGATCCGGTCGGCGTGTTCAGGATGACGTTCTTGCCGTCGAGCAGTTCGAGGATCGCCTCTTCCTGCGCCGGGTAGAGCGTCAGGTTCCGCGCTGAGGTGTACTCGAGAAACCGATCGAGCAGGACGTCGCTCGACAGATCCTGCGACGCGTCAGGAAGAAGATCCGCGAGCGACACGGGCCGCGTCAGTCGGCCTCGATCCACTTTGCCGGCGGCATGATCGATTCCTGCGGCGCCGCGCCCGGGTCGGGACGTCCGGAGCCTTCGAGCCGGCTGATCGCCCGCACGCTCATGTCGTGATCGCACAGAATCTGGCACGACAGCCGCATTCCTGTCAGGCCGCGCGCGGCGAGCCGCTCGTGCTCGGCAACGGTCTGGCGCGCCGGCTCTCCGTCGAGGAACTCGACCCTGCAGGTCGTGCACCGGGCATTGCCCCCGCAGGCATGCAGAATGTCCACCTTGGCATCCCGCTCAATGGCGAGCACGAGCCGCTTGCCCTCCGCCACTTCGAACGTTCCGTATCCTTCAACCGTCAGCTTGGGCATCCCCTGATTGTACAGGCCAAGCTCACGGCGTACGAGGCGGACATTCCAGGGGACGCAAGGTCCCGTAGGAGCCCGCGCGGTTCCATGCGTAGAGATACGTCGTGCGTCCTGGAACGCCCACGCCAGGGGCGCACCGCGCTCCGGCGCCCGGGTCGAGGCCGTAGATCACACTGCCGAGGTAGTCGAGGCCGTTGCGCGTGAGGTCGAACGCTGCCATGGACCTGGCCGTTCCAACCCGCCCGTCAATGAGCACCAGCGCCTGGCGCAGCCCCAAAGCCGCCACCCTGTCATAGGGATCCATCCGCTCGCGCACCACGCGGTGCTCGATGACTGCGTGCGCCACGAACCCGACCGGCGCCACCGCCACGCTCGCCGCCAGCAGCGCGAAGACGGCCCGGTCGCGCCACGGCTTTTCTGAGAAGAGGCCTTCGCGGAACACGTTGGCGACGACGAAGATCACGACGAATGGGAAGACCTCATAGTGGAAGCGCGGCCCGTACTGGTTGCCGCCGCGCTCGGCGTAGAAATACAGCGTGGCCGCCATCAACAGCAGCATCCAGTCATAGCCGCCGCGCCGCGTATCGCGGGGCGCGGCCCAGAGATAGACGAGATAGGCCCCAAAGAGCGCCGGCGGCGTCCAGAGCATGTGGCGAAGCACGTGGGTCGCCAGGATGTCGGCGCCGCGCAGCGCGAAGCCCTCTGCGAACCACCGCGATACGGTGAGTGGCGTCGTGGTGAGCTGCCAGGGACCATCGCCGAGCGCCGCGTTGTAGGCCATCAGCACCACGATCCATGGCAGGCCGCCCAGGGCCAGGAGGCACACCGCGCGCGTACGCGGCACGCCGGGCCGGAGCAGCCACAGCACTATCGGCACCGCGCACACCACGCCCGTAAGGTACCGCGCCAGCACGGCCCACCCCACCAGCAGCCCCACCGACACGGGTACCCACCACGGGCCGCGATCGTCTTTGGCGGCCACGCACGCCGCGCCAAGCAGCAGGGCGCCGCAGAAGGTATGCGAGAAGTACGAAGCCGCGTTGAAGGCAAACAATGGCGACAGGCCGACCAGCGCGGCCGCGATCACGCCTACGCGCGGGTGGTAGAGACGGGCGCCGAGCACCCACACGAGCGCCAGCGTCACGACGCCCAGCGCGGGGTTGACGAGCCACGCCGGCACGTGCAGCGCGAGCATCAGGGCCAGGGCTAGTGGCCAGCCCGCCGGGAAGCTGCCAAACGTGCGCAGCGGCTCCTGCACGATGTAGTTGAACGCGAAGACCTCCGGCGAGATGGGTGTCTCGTTCCACAGGCGGCCCGCCGCCATCGTCCGGGCCTGATAGAGATAGACGTATTCGTCGGCAGAATTCGGAAAATCGAGGAGCACCAGCTGGTTGATCCCGAGAAGCGCCAGCAGGACCAGCGGCGCACCGAGCACCGCGGCGGCGAAGCGATGGGCCTGCATCCACGCCGCTCCGCGCAGACAGGCCGTGTACAGGGCGGCCAGACGACCAGGCGCCGCGCGGAAGGCGATGTCAGCGGGGCTCAACGTGAGCAGCCAGCCTACACCCTCTCGGCGATAGCGAGGCGTCGCGGCATCGGCGCCAGGGTCTCGGCTGGCTTCGCGAAGAAGTAGCCCTGGCCGAACTGGCAGCCGAGCGTTCGCAGATAGTCGACCTGCGCGGCCGTCTCGGTGCCTTCGGCCACGATTTCGAGGTCCAAGGTGCGACCCAGACCCACGATGAGCTTGACGATTTCGCCCTTGTCTTCGTCGGTGCCGATGCCGGACACGAACGAGCGGTCGATCTTGAGCGTGTCGAGCGGCAGCGACTGCAGGTAGCTGAGCGAGCTGTAGCCGGTGCCAAAATCGTCGAGGCTGATGCGCACGCCCAGCCGGCGCAGCTCCGCCAGCACCACGCGCGCACGCGTGGCGTCCTTGATGGCGGCGCCTTCGGTGATCTCGAGACGCAGGCCCGACGCGGGATAGCCGGTGGCCTGCAGTATGTCGAGGACGTTCTGCACGAGCGTCTCCTGAGCAAACGCTTTGGCCGACAGGTTGACGCTGATGGTCGACCGCGCCGTGAAGACGCCAGTGCGCAGCCACTCGCACGCTTGACGGCACGCCTCGAGCAGCACCCACTCGTCGATCTGCGTGATGAGCCCGACCTCCTCGGCCACCTCGAGAAACTCGCTGGGCGGCACGAGCCCGCGATCGGGGTGCTGCCAGCGCACCAGCGCCTCTACCCCCACGAGCTGGTGGTCGGCCAGCGACACGATGGGCTGGTACCACACCCGGAACTCGCTGCGCTCGACCGCGCGCCTCAGGTCGGTTTCGAGCCGCAGACGATGTACCGCCATGTCGTGCAGGGCCGCATCGAACACCGAGTACCCGCCGGCGCCGGCGTTCTTGGCGCGGTACATCGCCAGGTCGGCGTCGCGGATGATGTCCTCGCCCGATCGGTGCGCGTCGGTGGCGACGGCCACGCCGATGCTGGCGGTGGCAAACACGTCCTGCCCGTCGAGCGGCAAGGGCAACTCGGCCATCTGCTGCACGCGCTTGGCCACTCGCACCGCATCGAGCGGCTCCCGGATGCCGTCGAGAAGCACGGCGAATTCGTCGCCGCCGAGGCGCGCAAGTGTGGGCTCCGGAAGCGATCCGGCGCCGGGCATGCGCGAGACCACATCGTCGGCCCGCACGGCCGCGGCCAGGCGCTCGGCAAACATCACGAGCAGGCGATCGCCGGCGGTGTGCCCCAGGCTGTCGTTGACGTGCTTGAACCGGTCGAGGTCCACGAACAGCACCGCGAACTGATAGTCTTTGCGCCGCGCCCTGCGAGCGAGGGCGCGGTCGAGCCGTTCCTTGAACAGAGCGCGATTGGGCAGCTGCGTCAGGTGGTCGTGAATCGCGTCGTGCACGAGGCGTTCGCGCGCCGTGCGCAGGCTCACGCTCATGGCGTTGAACGCCTTGGCCACCGTGGCGGCCTCTGCGGTACCTCGCACCGGAAGCTGCAGCGACAGATTCCCAGCCGCGATCTCGGTGGCCGCCGTGGCGATGTCACGCAACGGACGGCTCAAGTGGCGGCTGAGGAACACGCCGCCGACAAGCGACAAGGCCAGCGCAATCACACCCGCCAGGGCGAAGCGCCCTCGGAGCGTGTCGATGAATTGCTGGGTGGCAGCCCAGTTCGAGAGCACGAGCAGACGGCCGGTGTCACCGCCGGGGGTGCCCGGCTTGAGCGGGAACACGCCAGCGATGTATTGGCGGTCGGCCATGGTGAGCACGTCGGGCTTCACGCCGGGTGCCGACATCGTGGCCAGCATCAGAGCGGCGTCGTCCCGCCCGTCCTTGGCCAGGCTCGTCGCCACAACGTGACCAGACACGACCAGCGCCACCTCGCACCGCGCCAGGCGCGCCAGGTCGCCGGCGATGTCATCGGTCAGCCGATACCCGGCGGTCAACGCACCCAGGATGTCCTTGCCGACTCGCACCGGCACCGCCACGACGAGAAACAACTGGCCCTGGTCCTGCACGAGCGCGCCGGTCGGGCGTCCGTCGACCGCGGCGTGCTGCGCATCGCGCACGACGTTCACCCCAGCACCCGTCGCGTCGACCCACCCCGCGCTGCCCAGCCACGCGCCATCGGGCCTGGACACGATCGCGAAGGCGGCCTGCATCTGGAGGCGCTGGGAAGCCGCC
>JANNEJ010000168.1:0-8127 GCA_031378585.1 Acidobacteriota bacterium
ATTTTCGTCGCGGAAGGACACGCCGGGCAGAATCAGAATGCGCCGCCCGGCACCGTCGCCCGCATCTCGAAGTTTACGAAGGACGGGAAGTTCATCAAAAGCTGGGGCTCGCTCGGGTCCCGGCCCGGTGAGTTCCGGACGCCGCACGGGCTCGCGTTCGATTCGCGTGGACGGCTGTTCGTCGCGGACCGGGGCAACGTGCGGTTGCAGGTCTTCGATCAGGACGGCAGGTTCCTGGAAGAGACGCAGCAGTTCAGCCGATTGAGCGGAATCTACATCGACAAGAACGACGTGATTTACGGCGCAGACTCCGAGTCGGGCTCCGTGAACCCGCCGCACGGCGCCTGGCGCCGCGGCATCCGCATCGGCTCGGCGAAGGACGGCAAGGTCATCGCGTTCATTCCCGATCCGAGCAGCGTCGGCGAGACGCTGACGATGGTAGACGGCAAGCCGGTGATGAAGAAGGCCGACGGCGCGCCTGGCGCCACCGGCACGCTCGCGGCCGAAGGCGTGGTGGTCGACGCGGCCGGCAACATCTACGGCGCCGAAGTTGGACCGCGTGCCGTGAAGAAGTACACGAAGAAGAAGTAGTCATGCCGAGCGCGCGTTTCGCCGCTCTCCTTGCGTGTGTGGTTGCGGGCGCCACGGCTTCGGCCGTCGGCGCCCGACCTGTTTCTTCGGCCGCGCTCTTGAAGTCAGCCCGTCAGATGGTCGTCGTGACGACTGCTGACTGGAACGCGGTGGGTGGCACACTCTACGCGTTCGAGCGGGGCGCCGACGGCACCTGGACGCCGGCGCGCTGGCGCGCTGGCGGACCCCGTAGCGAGGCGGCGGGCAGCGTGTCGATCGTGGTCGGCACCAACGGTTCGGCCTGGGATCCTGGCCTCGCGACTCCGGTCACGGGGCCGATCAAGGCTGAAGGCGATGGTCGCTCGCCAGCCGGCGTGTTCGCGTTGGGCACGGCGTTTGGCTTTGCCCGCCCGCCCGAGGCCAAGTGGCTGACATTGCCGTACGTGGAAGTGACCCCCACGCTCGAGTGCGTCGATGATCCGGCCTCGGGGCACTACAACACGCTGCTGGAGCGCGCCTCGGTCGATGTCGACTGGAAGAGCAGCGAGCAGATGCGAGAAGAGTCGCCCTGGTATCACTGGGGCGTGGTCGTCGAGTACAACACGCGGCCCGTCGTGCCGGGTCGCGGCTCGTGCATCTTCCTGCATGTCGGAGGTGAAGGCGGCCGCGGCACGGCGGGGTGCACGGCGATGGGCGAGCCCGCCCTGAAGTCCTTGATGAAGTGGCTCGATCCGGCGCAGGCGCCGGTGCTCGTGCAGCTGCCGCTCGACGCCTACCTAGCGCTCCGCACCGCGTGGTCACTGCCGGCCCTCTCCGCGGCGCGCTAACGTCTTTCCCTCGCCCCTAGTCGTTTGTGCCGAGCTTGGCGGGCGTGCCGCCGAGCCCGTCCGCCCAGAACTTCTTGTGGGCCGCCAGGTGGGTGCCCCGCGGGTGTTGGGCGCCGAACACGCCCGTGCCGTCGGCCCGGGGCGCGGGCTGCACGCCCGCGCCGCCGGTGGCCACCGTGGTCGAGGCGACCACGCCAAGGCCGAGCACGGCCACTCCCAGCAGCATTCGTCGCATTCGAGTCTCCTCTGGCGCGCGGCCGGACGGCACCTCCGATGATGGCGGGCCGACGTAGTCTATCCGTGGAGGTGCCGTTGGGCCACCGGTCACGGCCGGCGTGTCAACGGCCGGCGGGGAGCAGCGACCCGCGGTCGTCGCTCCACGGCGTGGCGGGGACGTCTCGCGATGTCACGAAAAACATGTGAATTTGCCGTGTAGAATGCGATCAGATAGAGCCCGGCTCGGCCCCGACTGGCGGGCGTTGCTCCGGGTGGAGTTGCATCCCATGCAGCGGTCCGTTCTTGCGGCAATGGCGGCGACGGTGGTGGCGTGCGTCGTGGCGGTGCAGACACAATCTGCCACGCTGCGTGTGCCGCAATCCGCGCCACCTGTGGCGCCAGCGGCCGCACCGCCGGCCACGTCCGCCCCGCGAGCTGCGCGCAGTGGCGTCCCCGCGACCCCCAACGCGCCGGCCTTCGACGCGGCGGCCCATACCGGCACCGTGAAGACGTACTGCGCCAGCTGCCACAGTGAACGCGGCAAGGCGGGCGGCCTGTCGCTCGCAGGCTTCGATTCGTCGACCCTGCTCGACGACGTGGCGCTGGCCGAGAAGATGCTTCGCAAGATGCGCACGGGCATGATGCCGCCGGCCGGGGCCAGGCGCCCCGAGGGGACGGGCATCGCCGACCTGGCCAGCGCGTTTGAAGCGCGTATCGATGCCGCGGCCAGCCGCACGCCCAATCCCGGCTCGCGCTCGTTCCTGCGGTTGAACCGCGCCGAATACACGCGCGCGGTCAAGGACCTGCTGGCGCTCGATATCGATGTCTTGGCGCTGCTGCCCGCCGACACCATCAGCCACGGGTTCGACAACGTCGCCGATGCGCAGACCTTCTCGCCGGCGCTGATGGAAAGTTACCTGCGCGCGGCCGGCAAGGTCACCGCGTTGGCGCTTGGCGACTCTGACGCGTCGGCCAGCGAGGTGCTCTACCGTGTTCCGAAGACGGCCTCGCAGCTGCAGCGCGTGGACGGCGCGCCCTTCGGTACGCGCGGCGGCGTGTCGGTGATGAGCACCTTCCCGGCCGACGGCCAATACCTGTTCCGCGTCGAGCTCCACGGCAACGCGTGCGGCTTCCTCTTTGGCGGCCCGGCGCAGAACGAGCAGGTCGAGATTTCGGTGGACGGCGAGCGCAAGGCGGTGCTCGACATCGACCCGAAGATGTACGAGGGCTCGACCAGCCTCATCCTGAAGGCCGCCGACATCCAGGTGTCTGCCGGTCCGCACCGCGTCACCGCGGCCTTCATGCAGCGCTTCGAGGGCCCGGTCAACGACCTCATCGCGCCGATCGATCACACCCTTGCCGACACGCAGATCGGAGTGGCCTACGGGATCACGACGCTGCCGCACTTGAAGGACCTGGCGATTGCCGGGCCACAACGCGTCACCGGCATCTCCGACACCGACAGCCGCCGCGCCGTGTTCACGTGCCGGCCCACGTCGGCTCGTAACGAACAGGACTGCGCCACCGAGATCGTGCGGCGCGTGTCGACCAAGGCGTTCCGGCGGCCGGTGTCAGACGTCGAGTTCGCCGATCTGATGGCCTTCTACAACCAGGGCCGCAAGGACGGCGACTTCGAAGGCGGCATCGGCGCGGCTCTCGAAGCGGTGCTGGCGAGCCCGCAGTTCCTGTTCCGGCTCGAGTCTGCGCCCGTGGCCTCGACCACGCGCAGCGCCGGCGCGCCGTACCGGCTGCGTGATCTCGACCTGGCCACACGCCTGTCGTTCTTCATGTGGGGCGTGGGGCCGGACGAGGAACTCGTGAAGCTGGCCGGCCTGGGCCGGTTGACGGCGCCGGGAATGTTCGACAAGCAGGTGAAGCGCATGCTCGCCGATCCGCGCTCGGAAGCGCTGTCCTCGCGCTTTGCGGCGCAGTGGCTGCGCCTGCGCGACGTCGAGGAGATCCTTCCCGACGCGCTGCTCTATCCCTACTTCGATCGCACGCTCGGCCGCGCCATGATGCGCGAGACGGAGCTGTTCTTCGACAGCCTCGTGCGCGAGGACCGCAGCCTGCTGGACCTCATCACCGCCGACTACACGTTCGTGAACGAGCGACTGGCTCGACACTACGGCATCCCGAACGTCACCGGCACGGACTTCGTGCGGGTGACGGTGCCCGAGTACCGCCGCGGCATCCTGGGCCACGGCAGCGTGCTCGTACAGACGTCGGTCGCCGACCGCACCTCGCCGGTGATGCGCGGCAAGTGGGTGATGGAAGTGATGCTCGGCTCACCGCCCCCGGCGCCGCCGCCCAACGTGCCGGCACTCGAGGAAACGGGCGGGGCGGCCGGGGCGAAGGTCCTGACCGTGCGCGAGCGCATGGAGCAGCACCGCAAGAACCCCGCGTGCATGTCGTGCCACCGCGTCATCGACCCGCTCGGCCTTACGCTCGAGAACTTCGACGTCACCGGCAAGTACCGAATCAAGGACAACGGCAACCCCGTCGATTCGGACGGCGTCCTATACGACGGCACCGAGATGCGCGGACCGGCCGGCCTGAAGGCGGCGCTCCTCAAGAACAAGAACGCGTTCCTCTTGAGCTTCACCGAGAGCTTCATGACCTACGCCCTGGGCCGCCGCGTGGCGCCCGAAGACATGCCGACCATCCGCCGCATCGTGCGCGAGGCAGAGAAGCAGAACTTCAAGCTGTCGTCGTTCGTGCTCGGCGTGACGTCGAGCCCCGCGTTCCAGATGAAGATGCAGCCGCCGGCCGAACCCACCACTGTCGCTGCGCGCTAGTTGCCGTCGTTGCCGTTGCCCGACCCCAGGAGCCAGACATGCCCGTGTTGACGAAGCGCCACCTGCACCGCCGGACGATGCTGAAGGGCATGGGCGCCGCCATCGCCCTGCCGCTGCTCGACGCGATGCTGCCCTCGGGCACCGCCTTGGCCAAGGCCCTGCCCGCCAAGAAGCGGCTGATCGCCATGGAGATGGTGCACGGCTCGGCCGGCAGCACCGCCTTCGGCGCAAAACAGCACCTGTGGGCCCCGGCCGGCGTCGGCGTGGACTTCGACCTCACCTCCTCGGCCATGGCGCCGCTCGAGCCGTTCCGTGACTACCTCACGATTGTGAGCAACACCGACGTGAACAACGCCGAGGCCTTCACGGCGCCGGAGATCGGCGGCGACCACTTCCGCTCGGCGGCGGTGTTCCTGACCCAGGCGCATCCCAAGCAGACGCAGGGGTCCGACATCCGCTCGGGCACGTCGATTGACCAGCTCGTGGCGCAGAAGATCGGCATGGAGACGCCCATCCCGTCGATGCAGTTGTGCATCGAGAACGTGGATCAGGCCGGCGGCTGCTTCTACGGCTACTCATGCGCCTACACCGACTCGATCAGCTGGGGCTCGCCGACCGAGCCGCTGCCGATGATCCGCGATCCGCGTCTGGTGTTCGACCAGCTCTTCGGCATCGGCGCGACGCCCGAGGCGAGGGCCAGCCGGCGCAAGAAAGACAAGAGCCTGCTCGACTTCGTGACCGGCTCGGTGGGCCGCCTGAAGAAGGACCTTGGCGCGGCCGATCAGGCGCGGCTGTCTGAGTATCTCGACGACGTGCGCGAGATCGAGCGGCGCATCCAGAAGGTCGAGGAGATGAACTCGAGCGGCGAGCAGCGGGCCCTGCCAGGCGCGCCGCGGGGTGTGCCGGATTCCTACGAAGAGCACGTCAAGCTGATGATGGACCTGCAGGTGCTGGCCTTCCAGTCTGACCTGACGCGCGTGTTTGCGTTCAAGTTGAGCCGCGACGTCTCGAACCGCGTGTTCATCCCCGAGGTCAACACCGGCTTCCATATTGCCTCGCACCACGGCGAGCGTGATGAGCGCATCCTCGATTTGGCCAAGATCAACAAGTACCACGTCAGCCTCGTGCCCTACCTGCTCGAGAAGATGAAGGCGTCGCCCGATGGCGATGGCGGCAACCTGCTCGACAACTCCGTGATCTTCTATGGGTCGCCGATGGGCAATCCCAACGTGCACAACCACAAGCGCTGCCCGCTCTTCATCGCCGGCCACGCCGGCGGCCTGATCAAGGGCAACCTGCACATCAAGACGGCCGACGGCACGCCGATGGCCAACGCCATGCTGGCGATGCTGCGGACGTTCGACATCGACGACGCGCAGTTTGGCGACAGCAGGGCCGCGATGGATCTCAATCAGGCGCCGGCGACGACCGTAGCCGAGAGGAGCGAGTGGTGATGCGCGCATTCCGTCTGCAGGGGCTCGCTGCGGTGGCGGCCGCCGTCCTGTCGTCCGTGCTGGTACAGGCGCAGGCGCCCAGATCTACCGCTCTTCGACCAGAAGGTGGGACGGCTCAGGGCGGCGCGCGGAGTCGAAGTGCCGTGGCCGACGCGGCCATGGGCAAGGACGCCGCGCTCGTGCGGCAGTTGCTCAAGGGTGGCGCCGACGCCAACGGCTCGCAGGGCGACGGCATGAGCGCGCTGCACTGGGCGTCGCTGCACGGCGATGCCGCCATGGCCGAGATGCTGATCGTGTCGGGCGCCAACGCCCGCGCCACGACTCGCATTGGCGGCTTCACGCCGCTCCACCTAGCCAGCCAGGCGGGGAAGGCCGCCGCCGTCGCGCCGCTCCTGCAGGGCCACACTCCGGTTGATGCTCGTACCGCGACCGGCGCCACGGCGCTGATGCTCGCAGCAGGCGCGGGCAGCGCCGAGATCGTACGCACCCTGGCCGACGCCGGCGCGGCCGTGAACCTGACCGAGACCGCCAACGGCCAGTCGGCGTTGATGTTCGCTGCCTCGGCCGGCCGAACCGACGCTGCGGCCGTGTTGCTCGCCGTGGGCGCCGATCTCAGTCTGCGTTCACGGGTCGTGGACCTGACGACGATCGAGGTACCCGAAGAAGTGCTCCAGGATCAACTCCGCCAGCAGCAGCAGACGCCGCCGGCGCCAGCCGCGCGCAGCGAAGGCGGCGCCCCGGCGACGCCGCCGGCCGCGCCGTCGTCGAGCACCCGCGTTGCCGGGGTCTCGCGGCCCTACAAGTACAACGAACTCATCGGCAACTACGGCGGTCTGACCGCGCTGCACTTCGCGGCCCGCCAGGGCGCGACCGACACGGTACGCGTGCTGGTCGAAGGGGGCGCCGACGTGAACGTCCTGACGGCCGGCGACAAGACGAGCCCGATGCTCATCGCGGCGGTCAACGGCCAGTTCGATCTGGTGAGCTACCTGCTGTCGAAGGGTGGCGACCCCAACCTCGCAAGCGATGCCGGCATGACGCCGCTCTACGCGGTGCTGAACCTCCACTGGGCACCGAAGTCGTTCTATCCGCAGCCCCGTGCCCAGCTGCAGCAGCAGGCGTCGTATCTCGACGTCATGACGCAGTTGTTGGCCAAAGGCGCGGACCCGAACGCGCGCCTGCAGCGCAAGATCTGGTACACCCAGTACAACTTCGACCTGTTGCGGGTCGACGATGCCGGGGCGACGCCTTTCTGGCGCGCCGCCTACGCCAGCGACATCGAGGCCATGAAGATGCTGGTCGCGGCGGGCGCCGATCCCGAGGTGCCGACGGCCAAGCCGGCGTCGGACGACCGGTTTCGGCAGGGCGGCGTGACCAGTGGCGACGCGAACCGCGATCATTCGGGCTTGCCAAAAGCCATGACCGGCGGCCCAGACATTCCGCCGCTGCTTGCGGCCTCGGGTGCCGGCTACGGCGAAGGCTTTGCCGGCAACGCGCACCGCTTCGCGCCGACCGGCATGACGGCGGCTGTGAAGTATCTGATCGAGGTCATCGGCACCAATCCGAATGCGCGCGACGCCGACGGCAACACCGCGGTGCACCACGCCGCGTCACGTGGCGACAACGAGATGATCAAGTACCTGGTGTCGAAAGGCGCCGCCGTGAACCTGGTGAATCGTGGCGGGCAGACTACGGTGGACATGGCCAATGGGCCGGTGCAGCGTGTGCAGCCCTATCCCGAGACGATCAAGCTGCTCGAGGGCCTCGGCGCGAAGAACAATCACAAGTGCGTGTCCTGCTGACGGGTACCCGCTCGCCCCAGGGCAGCGCGCGCGGGATCTGACCCGCGCCAATTGCGCGGCCGGTGGCGCGTTCAACCCACTGCATGCGCTGGGGCCGCGTCACCGGTTCTTAGCGGCGCCGCGCGGGCTCTGGGCCCGCTCCATCTGGCCGCACATCAGGTCGCACAGGGCGAATACCTGCGGGTCGGCGATCGCGTAGTGCACGAAAGTGCCGTGACGCGAGCGCACGACGAAGCCGTGCAGGTAGAGCTGTTGCAGATGGCGCGACAGATTGGCTTGCTGCAGTCCCGTGTCGGCCACGAGCGCGGTGACGTGCCGGCCACCGTGCCGCAACGCGTGGAGCACACGCAGTCGGGCGGGTTCGGCCAGCACCTTGAAGCGCTCGGCCACTGAGGCCAATTGCGTCGGCGTCATCGCGCTCAACACGAGGCTCCCGGGGTGCCGGTCAGCGGCAAACCGGCGG
>JANNEJ010000195.1:0-6201 GCA_031378585.1 Acidobacteriota bacterium
CGCGGCTGGGCGCGGCGCGGGCGGACGCGGACGCGGCGCGGCGAAGAGCGCGCCCAAGATGGTGCCCAAGTCCGCGGCCAAGCCCTCGCCCAAATCCGCGGCGCCGAAACGCACGAAGAAACGGTAGCCTGGCGCGAGGCCTGCCGATGACCGACTGGCTGCTCTGGCTGGAACAGAACGCACTGCCGACGTGGGTGCGCGAATCGGGCTCGGTCTGGGGCTACCCGACCGTGCTGACGCTGCACACCCTGGGCCTGGGTGTGCTCGTGGGCGCCAGTGCCGTGGTGGATCTGCGCGTACTCGGATTCGCCCGGAAGTTTCCGATCGCGAGCCTGCCGTCGCTGACGCCGGCCATCGTCTCGGGCCTCGTCATGAACGCGCTGACCGGCCTGCTGCTCTTTGCCGCCGATGCCAGCACCAAGGCTGCCCAGCCTGTGTTCTACGTCAAGCTCGGCTGCATTGCGCTGGCGCTCGTGGTCACGGTGCGATTGATGCGCCTGGTCCGGCAGTCACCCGACGATACGGTACTTGCCCGGGCCGGCGCGCGTCGCTGGGCCGGGGCCTCACTCGCGATGTGGGCGGCCGCCATCACCGCCGGCCGGCTGATGGCGTACCTGTGAGGTTGCCATGATGGAACTCGCCCTGTGGCTGCGTGAGACGCCCATCTCTCACACCATCCGGGCGTTGCCGTGGCTGTGGCCGGTCGCAGAGACCGTGCACTTCATCGGGTTGGCGCTCGTCATCGGCGTGGCCGGTCTCTTCGACCTGCGGCTCATGGGCGTCCTGCGACACGTGCCCGTCGTCGCGGTGAAGGCGCTCATGCCCTGGGCGATCGTGGGGTTCGGGCTGAACCTGGTGACCGGCACGATCTTCCTGGTTGGCACACCGGATCAATATCTGACCAACGTGGCCTGGTGGGCGAAGGTAGGCTGCCTGTGTCTGGCTGGCCTGAACGCGTTCGTGTTCGAAACCTGGCTGGGGCAGCGCGCCCTGGCCGTGCCCGCTGGTGGCGACACGCCCGGCGCCGTGAAAATCGTGGGCGCCGTGTCGCTGTTGTCGTGGCTGGGGGTGCTCTATTGGGGGCGCATGCTGCCGTTTATCGGCCACGCGTTCTAAGGCGGCGAGAATGCCATAGCCGGACGGAGGCCGGCGCGTGAATCCGGCCGGGACCAATCGCGGTCTAACAGCGATAATGAGCGCCTTGGAATACGAGCGCTTCGCCGACATCTACGGCGTGTGGACGGCCACGGCCGGTTCGACCCACGCCAACAAGCCCTTCTACGTCGAGGCCTACCTGGCGGCCGACGGCCCGGTCGTGGAACTTGGCATCGGCGACGGGCGCATCGCCGTCGAGGCGGCCCTGCGCGGTCGATCGCTCATCGGCGTCGACATCTCACCCGCGATGCTGCAGTTGTGCCGCGACCGTGCCACCAGGGCTGGCGTGCTCGACCGGCTCACGCTGCTGCAGGCCGACTTTCGCGGCTTCACGCTGGCCGAACCCGCCGCGCTCATCACGCTGCCGTACCACAGCCTCGGGCACCTGACCTCGATGGACGCCAAGCGCGACGCCTTGCGCCATGTGCGCACGCAACTGCGTCCGGGTGGCCGCTTCGTGTTCGACGACTTCTTCATGACCCCGGATCGGCTCGACCGCATGCGGCGCGTGCAACTGCGCGCCGAGTACGTCTCGGCCGAGGGCCACGACACGCTGCTGTGGGTGACGTCGCTTGTCGAGGAGGCCGCGCAGTCGATGCGCGTCGTCACGTGGGAAGACCGGCTGGATGCCGACGGCGTCATGACGCGCCGCCGTTACCGCACGCTCTCTCTCAGTTGGCTGACGCCGGCCCAGGCGAGCCAACTACTGGCCGAAGCGGGCTTCGTGGTGGAGGCGTGCTTCGGCGACTTCGCCGGGTCGCCGTTTGATGCGGCCACGGCCGAGGAACAGATCTGGATCGCGCGAAAGGACCCCAGCGCATGACCGGGACCACGGGACTGAACGACTTGCGCGTCGATTGCGTCGTCGGCATCTATCCGCACGAGCGGGCGGCGACGCAGACCGTCATGCTCGATATCGAACTTGACTACGACTTCGCCGCGCCGGCCGGCTCCGACGCAATCGCCGATGCCGTGGACTACGACGGCGTGGCGGCGAGCGTGACGGCGCTGCTGCAGACATCGCGCTTCCAGTTGATCGAGACGATGGCCGAGCGGGCCGCGGCGCTGCTGCTTGCGCAGGTGCCGGTGGCGACCGCCGTGCGCATCGAGGTGCGCAAGCCCGCGGCGGTGCCGGCGGCGGCGTGCTCGTTCGTGCGCGTGGAGCGCCGAAGGTGAGCGCGGCAGGTGAGCGGCGTGTGGCGGTGGTCACTGGCGGCGCCAGGCGGCTCGGCCGGCATCTGTGCCTGTCGCTCGCGGCACGCGGCTACGAGGTGATCGTCGTCTACCGCTCGTCACACGACGACGCTCGCACGCTCGAGCACGAGATCGCCGCCCTGGGCGGCCGCGCTCGAGGGCTCACACTGGACGTGGCCGACAAGCACGCCGTCGCGGCCGCGTTTGCGGGCATCGCCAACGCCGAAGGGCGCGTCGACCTGCTTATCAACAACGTCGGCAACTACAACCCGCAGGACGTGACCAGGCTCGATCCCGACGTGTGGGACGAGACGATTGCCGCGAATCTGTCGGGGGCGTACTACTGCTGCTACCGCGCACTGGCGCTGATGCCGGCTGGCGGCAACATCATCAACATCGGCATGGCTGGCCTTGAAGGCATCCGCGCCAACACCCGCGGCGCCGATTACTACGTGAGCAAGACGGGCCTGCTCGCGCTCACCCGCGCGCTGGCCGCGGCGTACGCGCCTCAGCGCATTCGCGTGAACATGGTGTCGCCCGGGCAGCTCGACAACTCCGTGGACCTGCCGCCGCCAGACGAGATCGCCACGTGGGTGCCGCTCGGCCGCTCGGGCACGCTCGACGACATCGCCCAGGCCGTGCACTACGTGCTCGACGCCACCTACGTCACCGGCGTGAACATCGACGTGGCGGGCGGCTACCGGCTCTGATGCCGCAGGCGTCCGCGCTCGTGCCGCTGTGGGACCGGGCGGCGGAATGGCAGCGGCGGCTTGCGATGATCGAGGCCGCGCAGTCGTTCCTGTATCTGACGACGTTCTATATCGAGCACGATGCCTACGGCACCGTGGCCCTGGCGACGCTGCGCCGGGCACAGCGTCGCGGCGTAGCCGTCACGCTGCTGGTGGACGCATTTGGTCAACGGCTGGGCGGGGTGCTGATGACGGCGGGCCAGCGGGCGGCGCTGGCGCAGGAACTCGAGGGCCTCCGTGCCGAGGGCGGCGTAGTCACGGTGTACGCCCCGGCGCATCGGGTGCAGCGACTGCTCGGCGGCGGCCAGCACGTGAAGATCCAGGTGTCCGAGGCGGGCGAGGCGATCTTCGGCAGCAGCAACCTGACGAAGTCGTCGTTCGAGGGCTGGAACGAGTACGCCGTCGCGGTGCGCGGTCCCGTGGCGGTGGCCTTGCTCGAGAGCGTGCACGCCCTCGGCGGGGCAGTAGCGCCGGCGCATCTGGCGCAACTTGGCGCGGTGGCTGCGGTCGCGGGCCCTCCGGCCGACCTGGAGCTCGACTACTGGCTTTGCAATCCCAATGCGGCGCAGGGCTGGCTGGGCCCGTTTGGATGGCGCGGGGTGAACGACGTCACCGCCTGCATGATCGACATGCTGGACAGCGCGCGCACCTCTGCCTCGATCACGAGCTTCTACTTCAAGCCCGTGCACTCGCTGCTCGACGCGGTACTGCGCGCCGCCAGGCGCGGCGTGCGGGTCGAGGTCTTCCATTCGCATCGCGAGGCCCTGCCGGCCACCGATCTGGCGTGGATTGCCGCGGCGGCCAGTTATCCACACCTGCTCGACGCGGGCGTGCACCTCTACGAGAACCGGCACGGCGAGCATTCGAAACTCGTGCTCATCGACGACACCTGGGCCGCCTTTGGCAGCTACAACTTCGAGGATGCCGCGCACGATCGGCTGGCCGAGGCCATGCTCGCCAGTCGCGACCCTCGCGCGGTGGCCCCGCTGCAGGCCATCTTCAACGCGCTGCGCGCGCATCCGGATAACCTGCGCGTGACGCGCGAGTCGTTCGGCCGGCTGCCGTCGCGCGTGCGGGCGCGTGTGGCACGATACGGCCGGTTCAAGTGGTGGATGTGATGCGCTTCACAGAAGTCGAGCACAAGTTCGTGGTCGACGATGCCTTCGACACGGCAGGCTTGCGCCTGGCTCTCGCGGCGCTTGGTCCCTCGCGGCATGCCTCGTTGCAGGTGCGCGACCGCTACTTCCTGACCGGCGACGGCCGCACGCGCCACTACATCCTGCGGCACCGGTTCGACGACGAGCTGCACCAGCTCACGATCAAGTCCCTGGCGTCGGACCCGGAAGTGCGCGACGAGATCAACCTCGATCTCGGCCACCACCAGGGCGACCAGGCGGCGCAGGTGAACGCGTTTGTGGCCCGCATGGGCGTGACGTGGGCGGGCGAGCTGCAAAAGGACCTCGACGTCTGGTACTTTCCGGACTGCGAAGTGGTGCATTATGTGGCCTCGAGCGGCGAGCGCACGGTGCGCTGCGTGGAGTTCGAAGCGATCCGGCAGGCCTCGATTCCAGCGGCGCTCGCGGTCATCGACCGCTACGAACGTGCCACCGGTTTCGACCCATCGACCCGGTCGCGGCAATCGCTCGTCGACCTGCTGTTTCCAGGGGCCCTCGGCTAACCCATGGAGTCGGGTGCCGCCAGACCTCGCATGAGCGTCCGAGCAACGGTCCGCACGCCCAGTTGAACGGCGCCCAACTGGCGAATGGCCTCCCACGACTGGAACTTCCGTCGAGCCTCGTCGAGCGTGACGATGGCCAGCGTCTCTTCGAGGTAGGGCTCGGACACGGCAAAGGCCGCCGCCCGAAGCGGCGTGAGCCGGGCACCGGACATCACGATGTCGACCGTGCGTGCCTGCACCTGCGCGACCAGTTCGCGACTGGAGAAGCGGACGAACTCGGGTGTCACCGGCGGCCAACCGCTGCGCCATCTCGACGTCGAGGCCCAGTAACTGACTCCGGTCGTTGCCAAACGCATACGGGACGGCGTTCTCTTCGACGCCCACGCGCAGCCGGCCCCTGGCGCGAATGCCCGCCAGGATCTGATCCGGCTCGGGAATCGACGCGGGCGGCACGTCGGACGGCGCGATGACCCTGCGGTCGTCGACTGGCGGCGAGGCCAGGGGTTGCATCGAGTAGACCAGCGCGCGCCCGTCGGTCGAGAGGTCGATGAACGCCGAGAAGCCAGCGCGCAGGCCGACGAGCTTCCACCCGGATGCCTCGCGGCGGGAGTAGCTCTCGACCGGGCGGCTCCAGGCCGGGTGTTCGGCATGGTCGGCGGAGGGGTCCACCCGCACGAACGCGCCCACGGCACCTGGCAGAACGGCCGGCGCCGCCAGCCGCGTCGTGTCGCCGGTCGTCACGCCGAGTTCGCGCGAGGCGCTGGTGGCGTTGTCGAAGGCGAACCACGTGGCGGTGTAGCGGCGCGGCGCCGACGCGCCCGCGTGGTCCACGGCCGCATTGCGGAACACCAGCCAGCCGCCCGGTTCAAACGCGACGTCCACGACGGGGTTGATGGCCGGCAGGTAGAACCGCGCGATGTGGTCGCGGCGCGCGATGAGCACGTGTGCCAGGTGACTGGCAGCGCGCGCATCGGTGTATCGTCCGGTGCTGACGGCCGTACGGATGGACTCGTCCGAGAATGCCACGACCCGGCGCGCGGCCCAGAAGCCGTCGTCGGCACGCGCGTGCTGTCGCTCGGCCCTGGCGCCTTCGCCATCACCAACGTGATCGTCGTCACGGTGGCGATCGTGGTCGCGTTCCGGCTGGCGGCCGCCTACGCACGGCTGACGGCGACCCCGCCAACCCCGGCTCCTCCCTCGGCCTGACCCGGCGTCGAGCGTCCCTCAGCGACCTCGACGACGTGCCGCCTGTGCCGCCTGTGACGGCGACCAGAGGCACCGTCGAAGACGTCGCTCAGGGTGGCCCGGCAGGTCGGTCGAAAGACCCGGTAGACTGGTTGCGTGATCCATATCATCGGCGGCGGCCTGGCGGGCTGTGAAGCGGCCTGGCAGGCGGCGCGGGCCGGACAAGAAGTGACGCTGTAC
>JANNEJ010000238.1:0-7926 GCA_031378585.1 Acidobacteriota bacterium
GAGGTCGATGAGATTGGGCGCCACTGGCGCCGTCCAACCTGCCTTCGCCCCAAGTGTCGCGAGATCGTAGGCCTCGAGCGTGTTGACCGGCGCAGGACGCGAGCGATACAACGTCTGATCGCGAATCCACGTGCGCACGCCGGTGTTCTCGTCGGCCAGGAAGGTCAGGCTCTGCGTGAGCGGCAGCGTGCCGGTTGGCGTGACGGCACCGAGTGTGTAGGCGCCGGCGTTGGACCCGCGCACGCGCGCAATCACCCGCGTGGACGAACCGCCAGAAATCCGATCTCGCTGATGGTGTCGTAGAACTGATACGCAACGCGCGCGCCGGTCGCGGCGTCGAAGGCCGCCACCTGCGCTCGCAACGACGACCCGAAGATCGGCCCGAGCACCGAGTTCGACGCCAGCACGAGATTGCCGACTCGCACCGGCAGGCCAATCGTGAGGTCGCTCGGATTCGAGGGGTCGATGCCAGGCGCGGCAAACTGCCGATCCCAGAAACAGTCGTCGCCGATCCGGATGATCGCGGTATCGATCGGCGGCACGAAGGCGCCGTTGGCATCCGCCCACCCGTCGCCGGCGCGCACGGTCACGAGCAGCCCGCCACGTCCATCGGGCGTGGCGGTCAGGGCGCGCGACGTGGTGGAACGGGCGCACTGCGCGCGCACCTGCCCCGTGATCTGGTCGTAGAACTGGTCTTGGCTCGACGAGGGCGAGAAGAGCTGCGTGAACGACCCGCCCACGTAGACGAGACCGCCCTTCACGAGCGCCGTCGTGACGCCGCCACTCAGTCGCCAGGCCGGCGCAGGCGTGACATCGGCGCGCACGCCGACAGTCGACAGGGCCAATGCCAGAGCCGCCGCCACGACCGCGACGCGCGCACGACGACGAGCCTCAGACTTCCTCACTCCACCCTTGTACCACGGCCGCCGAGGACACCACGCGGGTGAACTGGCCGCGTTGCATCAGCTCGCGCCCCTTGCCGCCGCGGCCGGTCACCTCGTACTTCGCGCTGCTCACGGTCTGCTCCGCGCCGCGCGAGGTCTCGACGAGCAGCAGGTCGCGGTCGCCCTTCGACGCCACGAATCCGAGCACCCGGTCATTGTCGGCCACTTTCAGCAGGATCACGCCCTTGCCGGGCCCAGCCAGGAAGTTCACCTCACCGACCGGGCACAGAATCGCGCGTGCCTCGCGAGTGACGGCGATCACCGTTTCGTCGCCCGTGGTCACGCTGACGCCGACGACCTCGGCGCCGTCGGCCGGCCGGGCGTACTTGCGGCCGGCTCGCGTGCTCGGTTCGGCCACGCTCGCCAGCGAGAAGCGCAGGCTGTAGCCATCGGTCGTGACCGCCAGGGCGTGCACCGGCGGCACCACGACCTCGGCATCGGCGGCCGGCGGCTCGTCGCTGCCAGCGGCGATTCGACCGATGTCGCCAATCGCGCGCGGGTCGAGGCTGAAGGCCGCCACCACCCGCTCGTTGTCCTTGAACTTGAAGAGACTCTGCACCGGTTCGCCGTAGCCGGTCGAGGCCGGCACGTCGGCGATGCGCGCCGTGTAGGCCGCGCCGAAGTTCGTGAAGAACACCACGGTCGACCGGGTGCTGCCGGCCATGGCGGCCAGCACAGCATCGCCTTCGCGAAGACGCGTCGTGGAAAGATCCTTGACGTCCTTCTGCCGTTTCACCCAGCCGTCGCGCGACACGATGACGACGTTGTCTTCGTCGACGATGAAGGCGTCGGGCGCGTACTCGGTCTCGTCGGCCTGCTCGATGGCCGAGCGGCGGGCATCGCCGTAGGTCTTCTGCACCAGCTCGAGTTCCTCGCGCACGAGCCGCCACCGGGCGGCGTCGTCTGCCAGCAGCGCGCTGATCGCGCGCGTGCGACGGCGTTTGTCCTTCAGCTCGTTCTGAATGACGAGAATCTCGAGCCGTGCCAGGCGGTAGAGCTTCAGTTCGAGGATGGCGTCGGTCTGCAGGGCATCGAGCGAGAACCGCTCCATGATCTGCACGGCCGCATCGGCCTTGCCGTCGGATTTCCGGATCAGGCGGATGATTTCGTCGAGGGCATCGAAGACCTTCTCGAAGCCCTCCAGGAGGTGGATGCGCTTCTGCAGTTGCTGCAGCTCGTGCTCGAGCCGGCTCGTGACGACTTCCAGCCGGAAGTGCAGGAAGTGCCAGAGCATCTGCTTCAGGTCGAGCCGTTCAGGGCGGCCAGCTTCGGCGTTCTCGGTGGGCACGAGGCACGTGAGGTTCACCGCGAAGTTGGTCTGGAGCGGCGTGTGCTTGAACAGGTACGCCATGACCATCTTCTCGTCGGCGTCCCGCTTCATCTCGATGCTGATGCGCACGTCGTCGGTCGAAAGATCCTTCACGTCGAGCAGTTGGGGCAGCTTGCGCGCGAGCACGACGTCACCGATGCGCTCCACGAGCACCGACTTGTCGACCATGTAGGGCACGCTGGTGATGTAGATGGTCTTCTCGGTGCGGCCCACCGGACCGGCCTCCCACGTGGCCCTCAGACGAATGCCGCCACTGCCCGTGCGGTAGATCTCCTTCAGCTCGTCGGGCGAGTTCAAGATCTGGCCGCCGGTGGGGAAATCCGGTCCCTTCACCCAGCGGCACAACTGCGCCACCGACAGATCCGGGTTGTCGAGCAGCTTGATGAGCGCCTGGCACACCTCGGTGAGGTTGTGCGGCGGGATGTTGGTGGCCATGCCGACGGCGATGCCGGTGGCGCCGTTCACGAGCAGATTCGGGATGCGCGACGGCAGCACCACCGGTTCGGTCTTGGTGCCGTCGTAGTTGGGACGGAACGGCACCGTCTCCTGCTCGATCTCCTGCAGGATCTCGTCCGAGATGCGCGCCAGGCGGCACTCGGTGTAGCGCATGGCCGCCGCGCGGTCGCCGTCGAGCGATCCGAAGTTACCCGAGCCATCGACGAGCGGGTAGCGCAGCGAGAAGGACTGCGCCATGCGCACGAGCGTCTCGTAAAGGGCCGAGTCGCCGTGCGGGTGGTAGTTGCCCATCACGTCGCCGACGACCTTGGCGCACTTGCGGTGCTTGGTGTCGGCCGTGAGGTTCTGCTGCCACATCGTGAACAGGATGCGGCGCTGCACGGGCTTGAGCCCGTCGCGCACGTCGGGCAGCGCGCGCGATGTGATGACCGACAGCGCGTAGTTCAGGTAGCGGCTCTGCGCCGCGTCGTGCAGCGCGACGACGCCCGAGCCATCGCCGCCGGAGCCAGACCCGCCGGCGGGCGGTCCAGGTGGGCTGCCGGGAGGCGGCGCGGAACGTGCGGATGCGGCGTCGGTGCTTGCCGCGCCGAAGCTGCCGCCAGGCGGCGAAGGCGGGTCACCGGGCAAGTCAAAGAGCGAGGGTTCAGGTGGGCGCTTGGCCATTCGTGTATCTACAAGGGCCCGTCAGACGACGAGCCGGAGGCCGCGCGAGACGAAATGTCTGAAGTCTGCGTCCGCGGTAATGAGGGGAACGTCGCTATCCAGGCAGCACTGCGCGATGAGCGTGTCGGCGAGCCGGGCACGGCGGCCGTCTGCGATGACGCCGCCTCGCAATTGGCCGGCCCGCTCCCAATAGTCGGGCAGCAACGGCAGCCGGGGCACGACACCGATCAATCGGATAACCTCGGCGGAGACGCCAGGAAGCGACATCACTTCGGTGACGACCATCGGCGGCAGCACCGCTGTGCCCTCGGCCAGCGCGGCCTTGACGGCAGCGGTGTCGTCGCCAGGCCGGCCGTTCAGATAGCCGATGAATGAGCTCGAATCGACGGCGACGGCAGTCACCGGTCTTCTCTGAGTGTGTCGAGGTCGTAAGGAATGTTGTGCGTGCCACCAAGCTCCATGAGGCGGCGCTGTGCCCGACGAGAGGCAATCAGCCTCAGGCCCTCCCGCACCGTGGCCGTCACGCCTTCGCCGGTCGCGGCCCGAGCCTCTTCGAGCAGTGCAGTCGGCACTTCAATGGTGATTTTTTGACTGGCAGGCATGACTGGTAAACGATACCAGTGTCGATATCCATAATCAAGTGCTGACATCACTCCGGCGGGTCTAGACCCAGCGCACGTCGTGCCCGACCGCCGCGAGATAGCGCTTGAAGTCAGTGCCGCTGAGCACGAGGGTGGCCGTGTTCACGTTTGGATGAAACGCCACCCGCGCGGCATCGCGAATCGCCGCGTCGATGGCCACCTCGACCAGGTGCGTGCGGTCGTTGATGAGGCCAAAGGGCGACACCGACCCGGGCGTGAGCCCCAGAAACGTCTGGAGGCGCTCGGGTGACGCGAACCCCAGCTTGCCTGCGCCGAACGTCTCGCCCAAGCCCCTGAGATCCGCGCGCCGCGTGAAGGCGAGCACGACGAGGAAGTGACGGAGGCCCTTCTGGTCCCGCAGAAACAGGTTCTTGGCGTGCAGGGCGTCGATGGCGCCCCAGTACTGCTCGGCCTCTGCCACCGTGGCCACGGGTGGATGCTCGTGGCGCACAAACGGGATGCCGAGGGCGGTGAGGTAGTGCTCGACGGGGTTCACGGTCACACTCCGGGCACGAGCTTGCCGGGATTCATCAGGTTCGCGGGGTCGAGCGCGCGTTTGATCTGGCGCATCACCTCGAGCGAGTCGCCGTGTTCCTGCTCGAGATACTTGAGCTTCCCGACGCCCACGCCGTGCTCGCCACTGCAGGTGCCGCCGAACTTCAGCGCGCGCTCCACGAGCCGGTGATTCGCTGCCGCCACGCGTGCCAGTTCGTCTGCGTCATCCGGGTCGAGCATGAAGATCAGGTGGAAGTTGCCGTCGCCGGCATGCCCTACGAGCGGCGCCACCAGGTTCGACGCCGCAAGATCCGCCTGCGTCTCGACGATGCACTCGGCCAGGTGCGCAATGGGCACGCAGATGTCGCTCGTCCACGCCTTGCAGCCCGGCCGCGACGCGATGGTGGCGTAGAGCACATTGTGCCGCGCTTCCCAGAGCTTGGCCCGCTCTTCGGGCGAGGTCGTCCACGTGAACGAGGTGGCGCCGTGGCTTTCGGCCACCTCGCGCACGATGCGCGCGTGCTCTTCGACGGTGGCCTGACTGGGCCCGTGGAACTCGAAGAAGAGGGTCGGCACTTCGGGAAACGCCGTCTTCGAGAAGCGGTTGACGATGGCCAGCTGCACCTGGTCGATGATCTCGATGCGCGCCACCGGCACGCCAAGCTGAATTGTCTCGATCACGGTGGTGGCCGCCGCTTCCATCGACTGGAAGCCGCACACCGCCGTGGACACGGCCTCGGGCCGGCCGTAGAGGCGCAGCGTCACCTCGGTGATCACGCCGAGCGTGCCTTCGGAGCCGACGAACAGCCGCGTGAGGTCGTACCCCGATGACGACTTGCGCGCGCGTCCGCCGGTCGTGACGACGCGGCCGTCTGCGAGCACCACGGTGAGTCCCAGCACGGTCTCGCGCATGGTGCCGTAGCGCACGGCCGCGGTGCCCGACGCGCGTGTGGCCGTCATGCCGCCGATGGTCGCATCCGCGCCGGGATCGACCATGAACATCAGGCCGGTGTTCTTCAGGTGGTCGTTGAGTTTCCGGTGCGTGAGGCCAGCCTCGACCGTGACGTCCATGTCGTCGGGGCTCAGGCGCAGTACTTTCGTCATGCGCGTGAGATCAATCGACACGCCGCCGTGCACGGCATTCACATGCCCTTCAAGCGAGCTGCCGATGCCAAACGGGATGATGGGCACGCCGTGGGCCGCGCAGGCCCGCACGACCGCGCTCACCTCCGCAGTGGTCTCGGGAAAGACCACGGCGTCTGGTTCGGCGGCGGCATGCCACGACTCGCCGTGGCTATGATGCCCGCGCACGGCGGCCGCGGTCGAAACACGGTTGCCAACCAGCGCGCGCAGGTCCGCGACCAGGAACTGAACAGTGGAGAGCGCAATCGGCATGGCGGTGAGGCGCCCAGTATACGCTGGGCCTTCTTCGTCGTAGAGTGGCGGGGTGAGCCTGGCCCGTCTGCGTGCCGCCGTTCGACCCGCCGTGGCGACCTGCGTGGCTGCGGCTCTGGTGGCCATGACGGGCCTGGGTGTCGAGGTGGCGGCGCGCCAACGCCGGCTCGGCACGTCGAACCGCTTCCCCATTCCCACCGAGTCGAGCTTCGACGGCGCCTTCAACTTCTGTCGGGTGGCGTTTCAGACCGGACGCCGGCGTGGATCGGGGTGGAGCGTGGACTACCCGCGCGCCGACGTCAACCTGTCGATTCGTCTGTCAGAGCTGACCCGCACGCGCGTAAGCTTCGACGCCGCGAATGAACCTCGGCACTTCGTGCTGCCGCTCACCGACCCTTCGCTCTTCCGCTGCCCGTTTGTGATGATGACCGAACCCGGCGGCCTGGTGTTCGACGAGGCCGAGGTGCTCCCGCTGCGGCAGTACCTGCAGAAGGGCGGCTTCCTGTGGGCCGACGATTTCTGGGGCACCGCCGCCTGGAGCGGCTTCGAAGAAGAGATGCGGCGCGTGCTGCCGGCCGCCCAGTATCCGTTGCGCGACCTCGACCCAAGTCATCCCATCTTCCGCACGCAATTCCCCGTGCAGGGCGTCAAGCAGATCCCGTCGATCAACTTCTGGGCGGGCACCGGCGGCTCGACCTCCGAGAATGGCAGCGACAGCCGCGTGCCGCACGCGCGGGCGTTTGTCGACCAAGACGGCCGCATCCTGGTGCTCGCCACGCACAACACCGACTACGGCGACGCGTTCGAACGCGAGGGCGACGACCCCGACTACTTCTACACGTTCTCGGTGGACGGTTACGCCTTTGGCATCAACGTGTTGCTGTACGCGATGACGCACTGAAGCGAGGCGCCCGGATGATTGCCGAGCGCGATGGGGCCCAACTGTGGCATGTTCAGGGAAGCCAGTGCCCTGTCAGGAGCGTGTCAGATGATCTACCCGATTCTCGTGCTGCTGCTCGCGGGGTCCCCGCTGCAGGAACCTGGTACCAAGAAGGTCCCCAGCGACTCGGTCGAAGTGGGCGCTCGAGGCTGCCTCAAGGGGCGCGTCTTCGCGGCTGGCGAGCGCTCCGAAGAAGAAGGCGTGCGGCTTGGCCCCGACATCTCGGGGCACAGCTTCCGCGTGTCGGCGCCCAAGGCCGTCATGAACGACGTGAAGCAGCACAACGGCCACTTCGTCGAGGTCGTGGGCATCATCAAGAAGAGCGACCTTGGCGAGAATCTGCTCGGCGCGCGCGTCGGGAGCGCGCGCGTGGTCATTGGCCAGCCGGGACGCGATCCGGCGCGCGGCTCCTTGCCCACGCCGGTGGCCGTGCCGGTGATCGACCTGACCGCCGTGAAGTTCCTGTCAGAGATCTGCCCGATCAGATAGCAGCCACGGCACGGTCAAGCGCGCCGCGAGTGCGCTTCGGCGCTACGGCACGACCGTCGACGCTTCGGCCGAAGCCGGCGACGTGCCACAGGCGTTCACCGCGAACACGCGCAGGAAGTACGGCCCGACGGGTACGGTGCCGGCCGCAGCCGTGGTCGTGCCGCTGAAGCTGACGGACCCGAGATTGGACGCGCCGCTCACGCTGCCGGCCTGCAGCAGGTAGCTCGTGGGAATCGCGCCGGCCTGAGCCGCGTCCCACCGCACGCTGAGTACGCTCGGGGCTACTCCCGCCACCAGCGCCAGGGGGGCCGCAGGCACGGTACACGTGCCGGGGCCGGGGACGACGACCGCCTCGTTCGACCCTGGCCCCAGACCTGCGGCGTTCACCGCGACGACCCGCAGAAAATACGTGCCTGGTGCGGCGTTCACTGCGAAGGTACGCGCGGTCGCCGGCAGCGGCAGCACGCCGAGATTCGCCAACCCAGGGGAGGTGCCCGCCTGCAGTTGATAGCCGGCAATCACCGGGCCCCGGGGATTCTCTGTCCACCGCAGCGACACCTGTGTGCCTTGCAC
>JANNEJ010000265.1:0-2622 GCA_031378585.1 Acidobacteriota bacterium
GAGGGCACGTTTCACGCCAAGGCCGCCGCCGCGTATCACACCAAGGTCGTCGGCGGCGTCACACCAGGCAAGGGCGGCACGACGCACGAGGGCTGGCCCGTGTTCAACACCGTGGCCGACGCCGTGACGCAGACCGGCGCCAACGCGTCGGTGCTCTTCGTGCCGCCGCCGTTTGCCGCCGACGCGATCATGGAAGCGGGCGACGCCGGCAACGGCCTGGTCGTGTGTATCACCGAGGGCATCCCGGTCGTCGACATGCTCAAGGCCATGACGTTCCTGCAGGCCCGTCCGGGCACGCGCCTCATCGGGCCCAACTGCCCAGGCATCATCTCGCCGGGCAAGGGCAAGGCGGGCATCATCCCCGCGAATATCTGCAAGGAAGGCCGCATCGGCATCGTGTCGAAGAGCGGCACGCTCACCTACGAGGCGATCGCCCAGTTGACCCGGGTCGGGCTCGGGCAGTCGACCTGCATCGGCATTGGCGGCGACCCGTTGATCGGCACCACCCACATCGACGCGCTGGCACTCTTCCAGGGCGATCCGGAGACCGACGCCGTCATCATGATTGGCGAGATCGGCGGGTCGGCCGAGGAAGAAGCGGCGGCCTGGATCAAGACCCACTTCACCAAACCGATTGTGGCGTTCATTGCTGGCCAGACGGCCCCGCCAGGGCGGCGCATGGGCCATGCCGGGGCCATCATTGCCGGTGGGCAGGGCACGGCCGCCGAGAAGATGGCCGCGCTCACCGCGGCTGGTGTCACAGTGGTCAAGAGCCCTGCGGATATGGGAGACTCTCTGGCGAAGGCACTCGCGCGATGATCGCATTCGGCTTCGCCATCCCCTCGTTTACGGGCTTTATCGCCCGCAGGGGCGGGGTGTAGCGGAATCCGCGCCGAGTCGGACGCAGACACCGCCGCCCCAGCCAGATGGCTCGGGCGGCGGTTTCTTTTTCGGGAGATGGCACGATGACCCTACGGGATCTGGCGGACCTGAGGAAGGCGCTCGACGATCTGGACAAGGTGCTCCTGCACGCCCTGGGGGAGCGCACACGACTCACCCGCGAGATTGCGGGCGTGAAAGCCGACACCGACCACCCGGTGCGTGACCAGGCGCGCGAGGCAGCGCTCGTGGCTCATCGCTCGGCGTATGGCGAACGTCTGGGGCTGGACCCGGCACTGGTCCGGCGCATCTATCACGAGATCATCGAGGATTCGGTGCGCCGCCAGCGCGACTGGCTGCAGACACCTCACGATCCGGGCGGCGTGCCGTGGACGGTGGCCTACCAGGGCACCGAAGGATCGTACGGCCACGAGGCCGCACAGCGGCATTTCGGCGTAGAGCGCCGGGCGATTACCTTCCGGGCCTACCGCTCATTCCGCGACACGCTCGAGGCCGTGCAGCGCGGGGACGCCCACCGCGCCATCGTGCCCATCGAGAACAGCACGGCCGGGTCGGTGCACGAGGTCTACGACCTGCTCTTCAAACTCAACCTGGCCATGGTCGGCGAAGAAGTACTACCGGTGCGGCACTGCTTGCTCGGCGTCCCGGGGGCCACCGTCGAGGGCCTGACCCACGTCCACTCCCATCCCCAGGCGCTCGCCCAGTGCAGCGAGTACCTTGCCGGGCTCGAGGGCGTCGAGCCCGAGGCGGCTGGGAACACCGCGCTGGCCGCGGCGCGCGTGGCGGAACGAGGCGACCCGGCGCACGGCGCGATTGCCAGCAACGACGCGGGCGATCGCCACGGCCTGGTCGTGCTGGCGCGCGAGATCGCCAACCAGGCCGTCAACCTCACGCGGTTTGTCATGGTCGCGGCGACGCCCGTGGACGCGAGTCCGCTCGTCGCCTGCAAGATCTCGGTCGTCTTCGGCACCAGGCACGAGCGCGGCGCGCTGGTGCGCTGCCTGAACGTACTGGCCGAGGAGGGACTGAGCCTGACGAAGCTGGAGTCGCGGCCTATTCCCGGAACGGCGTGGGAGTACGTGTTCTACGTGGACATCGAAGGGCACCTCAGTGAGCCCCGGGTGCAGTCGGGGCTCGCCGGCCTGGCCACCGCCACGCAGTTTCTGCGCGTGCTCGGCTGCTATCCGCAGGCGGTCACCGGAAGTGGAGCAGCGCCGCCCCCGTCCCAGGTATAATTGACCGGTTATGCAGCGTACATTTGCCATCATCAAACCAGATGCAGTCCGTGCCGGATCGTCGGGGAAGATTCTCGCCCGCGTCGAAGCCGAAGGATTTGCCGTGCGGGCCGCCCGCATGATCCATATGTCGAAGGGCGAGGCCGAAGGCTTCTACTACGTGCACGCCGCGCGGCCCTTCTTCGCCGCACTGACCGACTTCATGTCGTCGGGCTCGTGCCTCGTGCTCTGCCTTGAGGCGCCAGATGCCATCAAGAAATGGCGCGACCTGATGGGCGCGACCGATCCGGCCAAGGCCGATGCCGGCACGCTCCGCAAGGAGTTCGGCGTGTCAATCGACAACAACGCGACGCACGGATCGGATGCCCCGGAAACGGCCGCGTTCGAACTGGGCTACTTCTTCCGCGGGATGGAACTCCGTTAGTTCCACCGGTGGGTCCACTGCTGGTCGTCGTCGGACTCGTGGTGGCCGCGGTTGGCGGTCTTG
>JANNEJ010000788.1:0-3226 GCA_031378585.1 Acidobacteriota bacterium
GTCCAGTTCACCGACGCGGAGATGCTGGACGGCAAGGCGCTTGACGACATGATGTCGCCCGCAGAAACCGACTCGGTCCTTGCCGATCTCAACCGAGCTGTCTCACCGATGACCGGACGCGCATTCAGGGAGTTCTCGAGCGTGCGGATCGCGGCGAGTGCGGCCGGATCCGTCGTCGACCTGTGGAACGAGGGCGTGATCACGGTGAGTTGGGCCACCGGCCTGCAAGCGGCGACTGGGGCCTGGGGCTACGGCCGCTGGAGCTCGAAGGGAGACGGCACGGTCACAGCTGGGCTCCTCATCCTCGATAGCGGTTTCCAGCGGAGCGGCAGCCCGTTCGTGCGCTCGCTTCGTGTCCACGAGTTGGGCCACGCGCTGGGCTACCGCCATGTGACTGCGACACTCTCGGTGATGAATGCGACGGCTCAACTCGAGCCCACGGCATTTGACCGTGACGCCACCCGCATCGCGTTCGACCGCCAGCCCGGCAACCGCTCACCCGATATCGATCCCGACTCGGCGACGACACATCGTGTGAATACCGCCGGTCGACGATGGAGCGCGCCGCTGCCCTGACTGGCTGAAGCCCCTCGTCTCGAAGTGGCGCTCAAAGTCGCAGCAAAGCTCCACGCGTCCCTGCCGTCCGGAAGAGACATGTTCCTGGGCGCGTCCAGGCGCCCGCCCGGCGGCTCCATCTGCCGCCCAGGGTCGGCGTCCACTGCAGCGTGACGTCGGCGTTGAAGTACTTGGGGTTCTCGTCAAATCGCGCAATCGGCGCGCAGCCGAACAGCGCGCGCAGCCGGTTGGCCTCGTCGAGCGTCATCTCCCGCACGCTGTTGCGCGAATAGGTGGCCCCCGGGCACGCGAGGTTGCGGCAGATCGCCTCGTTCAACCAGTCGGTGGTCAGGCCATCGCCATTCACGTCCCGTCCCACAGTGATATTCATCGGCGCTTCGCTCTCGAACTCACCGATCACGCCGAGCATCACGTTGGCCGGCAGCCGCCACTCGACGTGGGCGTTGGCTACGTGGCGCCGGTCGTCGGTGCCGGGTCCCCAGTTCAGGTCGGTATTCTCGGGCACCAGGAACCCGCTCACGAAGTTGAAGGCGTTGTCGCGCGACTTCGACAGCACGTAGTTGGCGCCATACGAGAGCCGCCCGGTCAGGCGCTTGCGGACGTCGACCACCAGGCCCTGGTAGCGGATCTCGCCGAAGTTCGAGTAGAAGCTCACGTTCGTGAAGGCCGGGTCGGGACGTACGGCGCCCCCACCGTTGAGGTTGGCAGAGCCTGGGCGGCCGGCATTCGTGTTCTTGATGAACACGTGATCGTAGCCACGGTTGTAGACCAGACTGACATCGACGCCGCTGTCGCTCGTGATCTCACGCCGGTAGCCGAGCTGCGTGTTCCAGTTCCACGGCGTTCGCAGCGCTGGCCCGATCCGTTCGCCGGCGGCGCCACCACGATTCCGCCGCCGAGTCTCTCGGTGATCGACGAGAACCTGGGGTTGCCCTGATTCTGCGTGAATCGGGTCGGCGTGCCCACGACAAACGCGGCCAGCGAGGGGAACGTGTAGGTACCGCGGAAGTTCGCGGCGTGGCTACCAGCCGAACGAGCGGCCGGACGTAAAGACGCGGAACGGCGTGGTCGAGCGCAGGGGGGCCGGCGTCAAGTGAGCCAGCAGGTCAAAGCGCGTCGGCGCGCCGTACACCGGGGCGCCGAGGCCGAGGTCAAAGTCCCGCAGGACGTTGATGCGAGGGGCGTCGCCAAAGACTTGCAGGTCGATGGCGAGGCTGAGGACCGGTGCACCAGGGATCCGCACCGTTACGGCCCGCACGCCTTCGGCGACGCGCCTGGGCACGGCCGCGGACGTCGTCACCGAGGGCTCGGAGATTCGGGAATTGTCCGCGGGGCCGGCCTGGGCCGACGTCGTCGCGAACACCGCACTCAACACCACTCCGGCAATCATCACGTTGCGCATTGTCATGACCTCTGACTGCGAATCATAGCGAAGCCGCCTCTGCACGTGAAACAGATAGTTAGACACTATTGTATAGAATTAACAACATATTCAGATGCGTCGCGGTGTCTTCCATCGGCTCACGTTCAACCGCGAAGGGGTCCACAACGCCCGCTTCCTCCCGAACGGCCAGAACATCGTCTGCCGCACGTCGAGCACGCGCGCCAGGACGGCCAACTGGTCGTCGATGGGTGGCTCCATCCCCGGCAGTGCAGGCGCGGCCAGCCACCAGGAAGGCTCCCGTCCGATCAAAAGCCCAGTTGCGCCGTGACCTGCACGGCACGCGGCTGGCGCACGCCCGTGACTTGCCCGAACACGCCCGACGAGATGCTCTCGGTGGGCAGGGTCCTCTGGGCGAGGTTGAACACGTTTAATGCCTCGACGCTCAGCTTGAGCGACCGGCTGCCGCCAAACGTCGGTGTCCACTGCAGTGTCACGTCGGCGTTGAAGTACTTGGGGTTCTCGTCGAAACGCTCAATTGGCGCGAAGCCGAAGAGGGCACGCAGCCGGTTGGCCTCGTCGAGTGTCATCTCTCGCACGCTGTTGCGCGAATAGGTGGCCCCCGGGCAGGCGATGTTGCGGCAGATGCTCTCGTTCACCCAGTCGGTGGTCAGGCCGTCGCCATTCACGTCGCGCGCCACGGTGATGTTCATCGGCGCTTCGGTTTCGAACTCGCCAATCACGCCGAGCATCACGTTGGCCGGTAGCCGCCACTCGACGTGGGCGTTGGCCACATGTCGGCGGTCGTCGGTGCCGGGGCCCCAGTTCAGATCGGTGTTCTCGGGTACCAGGAACCCGCTCACGAAGTTGAAGGCGTTGTCGCGCGACTTCGACAGCACGTAGTTGGCCCCGTACGAGAGCCGTCCCGTCAGGCGCTTGCGGACATCGACCACCAGGCCACGGTAGCGAATCTCGCCGAAGTTCGAGTAGAAGCTGACGTTCGTGAAGGCCGGGTCGGGACGCACCGCGCCCCCGCCGTTGAGGTTGGCGGAGCCGGGGCGACCGGCGTTCGTGTTCTTGATGAACACGTGATCGTAGCCACGGTTGTAGACCAGACTGACGTCAACGCCGATGTCGCTCGTGATCTCACGCCGGTAACCGAGCTGTGTGTTCCAGTTCCACGGCGTCCGCAGGTTCTCGTCGATTACCGAGAGACTCGGCGGTGGAATCGTGGTGGCGCCGCCGGCGAACGGATCGGGCCAGCGCGGG
>JANNEJ010000317.1:0-3153 GCA_031378585.1 Acidobacteriota bacterium
CACGAACCCCGTGAACACACCGGGGTTACGCTGCTCGGTCTGGAAGCGGAACTGCAGCGTGATGACGTCGGCGGCGTCGTGGATGTTGTCGATCATCATCTCGTAGAGGATCTCGGGGTCGAACGGGAAGTAGTTGGGGCCGTTGCCGGGCTCGAGCAGCGGGTCCACCGACAGCACCATCGTCATCTTCGATGGGTCGTCATAGCTGACAAACGAGTACCAGTCGGTGATGTCGGCGGCGCGGTCGAGGGCGGTGATTGGCGCCTCGCGGTGACTGGCCGTGTACACGGCCAACGGGGCTGCCACTACTGCGGCGGCCAGAGCGGTCTTCAGGATTGTGCGTCTCATGGTTCAGGGTCTCCTGCGAACCTCTACGGCCGCCGTGCGCGGCTGGATTGCTCAGGTGGCGCCGCCCGTCTTTACAAATTGTTACAAACAGTCCCAATGTCCTGAGCCCCGACCTGCTCGAAAGGCCGCCGGATACGGCCGCGCCCATGTAACGTAGTGGCGCAGATGTCACGACAGTTGATAGCCGTTTCGGCGGCGTTCCTCGTTGCCCTCGTTCCTGGCGCCGCCGACGCGCAGCCCAGCAAAGAGCGCCCCTTCATCCAGGCGACCAGGGTCGAGACCGGGCCTCGCATCGACGGCGTGCTCGACGACGCCGTCTGGCAGACGGCCACGCCGGTCGAGTCGTTCACGCAGCAGGAACCCAACCTCGGCCAGCCCGCGTCCGAGCGCACCGACGTGCGCATCGTCTACGACGCCCGCACCATCTACATTGCCGTGCACGCCTACCAGACTGGCGGAGTCACGCCGGTGGATACCGCGCCTGGGGCCGATCCGCATGCTCACCACAACGGCGGTGTTGTGGCCACCGAGATGCGACGCGATTCCGACCGCCTGTTTGACGAAGACAACTTCCAGGTCATCCTCGACACCTTCAAGGACTCGCGCAATGGTTACATGTTCGTCACGACGCCGCTTGGCGCGAAGCTGGAACAACAGATCTTCGACGAGGGCGAGGGCGGCGGCCGCGGCACCACCTCGAACATCAACCGCAACTGGGAAGGCGTGTGGGAGTCGGCGGCGCAGATCACCGCCGATGGCTGGACGGCCGAGATGGCCATTCCGACCAACACGCTGCGCTTCAAGCCGAGCGACGAGCAGGCGTGGGGCATCAACTTTCTGCGCCACATCCGCCGAAAGAACGAGCTCGACTACTGGTCGCCGATCCCGCGCGCCTACAGCCTGACCCGCGTGAGCCTTGCCGGTGAGCTGCGCGGGCTGCAGAACCTGAGCCTCGGCTGGGACCTGAAGCTGAAGCCGTTTGTGGTCACCGGACCGCGCCGCCGCGAGCTGAGCGCGACGAGTACCACCACGTCGTGGGCGAAGGACGTGGGCCTCGACGCACGCTACGGGGTCACACCCAGCTTGAACCTCGACGTCACGCTCAACACCGACTTCGCACAGGTGGAAGTCGACGAACAGCAGGTGAACCTGACGCGCTTCGGATTGTTCTTCCCCGAGAAGCGCGACTTCTTCCTGGAGAACTCCAACGCCTTTGCCGTGGGCACGGGCCAGGCGTTCACGAACACACCGGTGCAAACGGATCTGTTCTTCAGCCGCCGCATCGGCTTGTCCGACGCTGGCCAGCCCGTGCCCATTCTGGGCGGCGCGCGCCTGACCGGCAAGGTGGGGAAGAACAATATCGCCGTGATGGACGTACAGACCGACAACGCGTTCCTCAAGCCGGGCGACAACTTCTTCGTGAGTCGCTACAGTCGCGACGTGTTCCGGCGGTCGCGCGTGGGGGCGCTGTTTGTCAACAAGGAATCCGTCGACGGCAGCGAGCACTTCAATCGCACGATGGCCGTGGACGGCAATCTCGCCATCTCGAGCAACTTTCAGATCACGTCGTATCTGGCCAAGACCAACACCAATCCCGATATGCGGTGGACCGGCGGCCGCCCGATTGGCGAGGGCAAGGACATGGCGTTCTACGGGCGCATGGCGTACCGGGATCCGCGCTGGAATCTGTATGTGAACTATCTGGACGTGCAGGAGAACTTCAATGCCGAGGCGGGCTTCGTGCAGCGCACGGGCATCCGCACGACCAAGGCGCATTTCAGCCACACGCCGCGGCCCAAAGAGGGCAGCATCAAGGTCATGGAGCCGATGTACGTGCTCACCTACACCACCGACCAGGGCAACCGTCTCGTGAACCGCCTCCACCACTGGATGTGGGGTATTACGCTGCGCAACGACTCGTTCATCAACGCGATCTACCAGAAGAACCTGGACGTGCTCGACACGCCGTTTGTGATCCGGCCCGGTGTGCGCATTCCGGTGGGCTCCTACAACATGGACGAGTGGATCTTCACCTATAACACCAGCCCCGGAAAGCGGCTGTATCAACGCGTCACGTTCCAGCCCACTGAGTTCTACGACGGCACCAGACGGTCGCTGTCCTACGCGTTCGGCCTGCGCGCCTCGAGCCGGCTGTCGACCGAGCTGCAGTACAACCGCAACGACGTGAAGATGCCCTGGGGTGACTTCCTCGTGAACCTGACGACGCTGCGCGTCGACTTCACCTTCTCGCCCAAGATGACGATCCGCAGTCTCACGCAGTACAACACCAGCACGCACGAGGTGTCGAACAACATCCGGTTCAACCTGATTCACCACGCCGGCAGCGATCTGTACGTGGTGTACAACGACCTGCGGCAGACGGGCCTGCCGGCCGACGTATTCGCCCAGCAGGACCGGCAGCTCGTCGTGAAGCTGAACTATCTGATTCAGAAGTAACGCCGGCCCCCTCGACCCGCACGCGGTGTAAGCTTCACCGGTCATGCGTTTGTCACTTCGTGTCCGCGTTCTCGTCGCCGCGCTGACGGCCGTTGTGCTCGGCCCAACGTGGGCTGAAGCACAGCCCGCTGCAGCCACGCCACTCCCGCTCGTCTACGTGCTCTCCACCGGTGGCACCATCTCGGGCAAGGGCGCCACGTCCACGAGCCTGGCCGACTACCAGTCGGGCGCGTTGCTCGGCTCAGAGCTGATTGCCGCGGTGCCCGAGATCGCGCAGGTGGCGCGGGTGAAGGTCGAGCAGATCACCAACGTGAGCAGCACCGACATCACGATTGCCAACTGGCTCAC
>JANNEJ010000327.1:0-1689 GCA_031378585.1 Acidobacteriota bacterium
GCAGAAAGCGGACCCGATCGTCGAGCAGGTCATAGCGGGCAAAGTTGCTCTTCACCGTCTCGAGCGAGACGCCCAAGTACGGGGTAAAGGTCGAATGAGGATCGCCGGCATCCTGCGGATAGTCGGCGGTGGAAGGATCCGGCAAGCCCTGGAACGAGTCGGCGAGCCACACCGAACGCTGGCGTTCACCGAGTGCCTTCAGCGTCGCCCGCATCAAGATGCTGCATCCGCCACGCCACACGCCGGTTTCCACCAGGTCGCCGGGCACCTCGTCTCTCACCACTGTCGTCACGCACGATTGCAGGTTGTCGAGGCGTGCCAGGCCGACCATGGTCTCCGCCTCCGTTGGCCAGTCGCGGCCAAGCGCACGCAGACCCGGGTCGAACGCCCTCGTGCGCACGAGGTCGACCTCCCAGGCCGCGTCGGGAAACACCATGCGCGTGAGGCAGCGTTTGAGTAGCTGCAAGTAGAGCTGAGCCGGCTCGCTGCGATCAATCATTTCGGCACTCGGAAACATTTCGCGGCGGTCCGCGCCCCGGTGGAGACTCGTGGCGAGACGTTCGATTCTAGCGGTAGAACGGCCACGGCACAGGAGCTGCCCATCGACGCGTGCATTTGGTAGGGATGCCGGTACGTCGCCTTCAGGACCGTCGGCGCCTGTGCCAGCTGCCCGTCCACGTCCTTCGAGTTCACGAGCAGCGTGTCGCGCGACGGCTGCTGATTCCCCAGGTGCGTGTAGAAATCGGCGTGGCTCGGCAGCCCGACGCCTGGGGCCCAGGTCGCCTTCATCGTCTCGGCCGCCTGAATCGCCTGCCACGGCTTCTCGGCGACCACGCCGACGAAGTTCTTCTTGACCACGACTGCGACGACACCCGGCAGTCCGCGGAGCGAGCGCTCGTCCACGCGCACCAACGTCGCACCAACCGCAGGCGGCCGAACGACGCGGCCGTGCAGCATGCCGGGGACGCGCACGTTGTGGACGAACTCGAACTGGCCGGTCGCCATCGCGGGGAGATCGACGCGCCCGATCGGCGCGCCGAGCACGGTCCACTCGCTCGGCGCCTTGCGCTTCGCCGTGCTGCTGAGCGTGAGGTTGAAGGTCTTCCCGCCGACGAGGTCGCCGTAGCTCACGCGCCTGGACGCGTTGCCCTTGACGCCGATCACGCCGTCCGCGGCTGTCAGCTGATCGACCGGACTGCCGAGCCGCTCGGACGCAAGGTGGAGCAACCGCTCCCGCGCCGTCGCGCACGCGTGCGCCAGGGTGGCCTCGTTGAAGTTGGTCGGCGTCGATTGGCTCCCCGACGTCGTCCCTTGATCGGGCGCGACCGATGTGTCGCATTGAATCAGCGTCACCTGCGACAGCGGCACCGACAACTCCTCGGCGACCAATTGCGTCTGCACGGTGTAGATGCCCTGGCCGAGCTCGCACTTCCCGGTGTAGGCGGTCACGCGGCCGTCGATGCCGATCGCGAGCCACGAGTCGAGCTGCGCGGCGACTCGCCGGTCCTGCGTCCCGAACGGGCCTTGCGCGAACGCGGCATCGTCGGCCAGCGCCGCAACGCTCCCGAAGCTGACGATGAGCGCGCCGCCGCTCTTCAGGAAGTCCCGGCGCGATGTCATCGCGCGTCTCCTGCCGCGTTGGCGCCGGCGGCGCTCCGGCGCGGCAGGTCGGCGTAGCGCCTGATCGCG
>JANNEJ010000343.1:0-1786 GCA_031378585.1 Acidobacteriota bacterium
ATGAAGGCCTCCATCGCGGGATGCACGATGGGACCGCCCGCCGCCAGATTGTAGGCGGTGGATCCGGTGGGACTCGCCACGATCAGGCCGTCGGCTTTCACGTGGGTGACGAACTGGTCGCCCACCCACACCGAGAGGTCGATGATGCGCGAGATGGCGGTGCGCGTGAACACGACGTCGTTGAGCACGGCCGTGTCGCCGATCGCGTGCCCGGCGCGGCTGGTCGTCGCCTGCAACATCATGCGCTCGTCGAGCTGCGAGCGGCCCTCCATCACGTCGGCGAGTGCGCCGAGCAACTCCGGCCGCGTGATCTCCGTGAGGAAGCCGAGGCTGCCGAAGTTGACGCCCAGACTCGGCACATCGCGGCCGGCGCGCGCGATCCGGTCGGCCATGGCGAGCAGCGTGCCGTCGCCGCCGAGCACCACGACCAGGTCCACGCGATCGGCCATGTCGTCGCGATCGACGACCGACTCGGGCGGGTCGGCGAGCAGCGCCGCGGCTTCCGGCGCCCAGCATGTTGCGGCGCCGCGCGCGTCGAGCCAGCCGCGCAGCAACACCAGCGTGTCGCGCGCGGCGACGAGATCGGGTTTGGCGACGATGCCGATGCGCATGATCAGGCCTGCGGACGGGCGGCGAGGCGAAGATGCATCAGGAACTCGCGGTTGCCTTTCGCGCCCACAATGGGCGAGGGCGTGGATGCCACGCGCGTCCATCCTATCCCAGCGGCCTTGGCGGCCACCTCCGCCTGCACGCGCGCATGCACAGCCGGGTCGCGCACGACCCCCTTGGGTGAGTCCTTGCGGCCCGCTTCGAACTGGGGTTTCACCAGTGCCACCACGTTGGCGCTGGGCGTGACGATCGTGGCCAGCGCCGGCAGAATGAGCGCGAGCGAGATGAACGACACATCCACCGTCGCCACGTCGGCGCCGCCGGCCAGGTCGGGCAGGTCACCGGGCGTGAGGTGGCGGGCGTTCATGCCTTCGACCACGACCACGCGTGGATCGGTGCGGATGCGCCAGTGCAGCTGGTTGTGGCCTACGTCCACGGCCACCACCTTGCGCGCCCCCCGCGTCAGCAGCACATCGGTGAAGCCTCCGGTGGAAGCGCCGATGTCCACGGCGAGCGCGCCGGTGACCTCGATGCCGAACGTCTCGAGGGCGTGGGCCAGCTTCACACCGCCGCGGCTCACCCACGGGTGGTCGGGGCCGATGACCTTCACGTCGGCGTGTTCCGACACCATCGTGCCGGCCTTCGACGCGGCCCGTCCGTCGAGGTCCACCTGGCCGGCCATGATGAGCGCCTGCGCGCGCTCGCGCGACTCGACCAGCCCGAGCCGCACGAGCAGTTGATCGAGCCGCAACTTCATGGCGCGGTGCCCGGGCCGGTCACGAGCGGCGTCCCACGATCCACTGCGCAATGGCGTCGAGATGCGAGGGACGCAGGCCGGCCTCGGCAAGCGCGGCGCTGGCGCGGGTGGTGGCCTCGGTCGCCAGGACCCTCGACTGCTCGAGGCCGAAGAGCGCGGGGTAGGTGGGCTTGCCGTGAGCTGCGTCCTTCCCCGACGTCTTGCCGAGATCGCCGGAGGCGCCCTCGACGTCGAGGATGTCGTCGACGATCTGAAACGCCAGGCCGACATTGGCGGCAAAGCGATCGAGCGCCTCGAGGCGCGCGTCGTCGGCGCCCGCCATGATCGCGCCGGCGGCGGCCGCCGCGCGGATGAGCGCACCCGTCTTGCGGGCGTGCATGTCGGCCAGGGCCGCGCCGTCGAGCGGGACGACGGCGGAGG
>JANNEJ010000400.1:0-2610 GCA_031378585.1 Acidobacteriota bacterium
CGAGTCGCTCAGTGATCGCCTGAAGCAGTCAGGGCGATCGCTCATCTTGTGTGGTGCCAGGCAGCAGCCGGCGGCATTCCTGCATCAGGCCGAGTTTGTCGATCACGTGGGTGCAGCGAACATCGTGCCTCACGTGGAAGCGGCCTTGGAGCGCGCGGAGGCTTTGTGGGCCGAGGCCGGAAGCGCTGAAGGGACGCCTGAGCCCACGCCGGTCCCCTCGGCCATGAGGCCCGTAGGAGTCGACGCCCCGACGTCGGCTGCGGTAGAGTAGCCCGTCGGTGGGCCCTCGCGAGCGGCGTCCTCTGCGGCGCGACGGCGGAAGGGAGACGTGGGAAGGAAGATGCCCCGCTCGCTCATCTCGTACCTGGTCGCGGCCACGGCCGTGCTGCTCGCCGTGCGCGTGCCCGGCGCGCAAGCGCCCGCACCCACCGCGGCTCGGCCTTCGGTCGATTTCGCCGCCGACGTCCGCCCCGTGCTCGAAGCGAAGTGCCTCGGGTGTCATGGCGACAAGCTGAAGCTCTCGCGCCTCGACCTGCGCACCCGCGAATCCGCAATCGATGGCGGCGTGCACGGCCCCTCGCTCGTGCCTGGCCAGGCCGACAAGAGCCGGATGTACCGGGTGGTGGCCGGCCTCGAGGAGCCGGCCATGCCGATGCGTGGACCAGCGCTCACTGCCGCCGAGGTCGCCACACTGAAGCGCTGGATCGATGCCGGCGCCCCGTGGAATACAGGCGCTGCGTTGGGGGCCGCCACCGCGCCCGAGACGCCCGCCATCGAAGAGCGGCCCATCACCGACGAGGAGCGCGCCTACTGGGCGTTCAAGGCGCCGGTGCAGGCGCCGCTTCCGGAGGTGGCCCGCAAGGACTTCACGCATCCGGTCGATCGATTCCTCGAGCAGGCACGCGCGCGCCAGGGGCTCGTCGCGGCGCCCCGTGCCGACCGCCGCACGCTCGTGCGCCGGGCGTATCTCGACCTGCTCGGCCTGCCGCCCGCCCCCGCCGAAGTGGATAGGTTCGTGGCCGACGATCGGCCCGACGCGTGGGAGCGGTTGGTCGACTCCCTGCTCGCGTCCCCTCACTACGGGGAACGCTACGGACGGCATTGGCTGGACGTGGCGCGCTACGCGGACTCGGGCGGCTTCGAGTACGACGTCCACCGCCCCAACGCCTGGCGCTATCGCGACTACGTGATCCGCGCGTTCAATGCCGACACGCCCTACGACGTGTTCCTGACCGAACAGCTGGCCGGCGACGAAATGGACGTCACGACCCACGACACCATGATCGCCACCGGGTTCCTGCGCGCGGGGCCGCGCGTGTTGTTCCGCGAGAAGGACAACCCCGAGCGCCGCTTCGATTATCTGGACGATGTGCTGGGCGCGATCGGGAAGGGCACGCTCGGGCTGACGATCGGCTGCGCGCGCTGCCACGATCACAAGTTCGATCCGATCCGCCAGAAGGACTACTACGCGCTTCAGGCGTCGATCTTCGGCTACGTCGAGACGAGCGTGCCTCTGGCACCACCGGCCGAGGCCGCGGCCTACCTGGCGAAGCACGAAGAGCTCGATGCCAGGCGCGCCGCGCTCCGCGCGCGTGTCGTTGCGCTCGAGAAACCGCATCGCGACCCGCTGGAACTGGCCATGATCAAGCGTCGGTTTTCCGACGCTATCTACCAGGCCGCCGCCAAGCCAGAGCTCGCGCGAACGCCAGGGGAGCGGCTGCTGGCGACCCAGGTGTTCGAGGCGGTCACGGCTCCCGAGGCCGAGGTCGACAACGCCCTGCCGCCCGCCGAGCGGGCGGCCAAGCGCGAGCTGGCCGCGCAACTCCGGGCCCTCGAGCTCGAGCGCCCGCCGCCGCTGCCGATGGCCGACATCGCCACCGACGGCGACCATCGCTTCTCGCCGCTTGGCGAGGGCGACGAGGTCGTGAGCTGTCCGAAGTGCCGGATTCCGCCGCCGTTCCCGGGCAGCTACCTGCCGAAGGGGCCTGGACGCTACGAGGTGCCGCCGTCGTACTTCCTGATCCGCGGCGACGTCGAGAGCCACGGCCCGCAGATGCAGCCGGGGTTCCTGCAGGTCATCACGCGCGGCACTCCGCCCACCGCGATCCCCAGGCTCGACGGCCGCACGTCGGGACGCCGCCTGGCGCTTGCGCGGTGGATCGGCTCGCCTGACAATCCGCTCACCGCTCGCGTCATCGTCAACCGCCTCTGGCAGAAGCACTTCGGCCGCGGCATCGTCTCGACGCTCGAGAACTTCGGCAAGATGGGCGAGGCGCCGAGCCACCCGGAGCTGCTCGACTGGCTGGCCGTCGAGTTCGTCCGCCGTGGCTGGAGCATCAAGCAGGCCAACCGGCTGATGATGACGTCTGCGGCGTATCAGATGGCCTCGTCCGGCACGGATGCCGGCGCCGGCACGGATCCCGAGAACCGGTATCTGTGGCGCTTCCGCCCGCAGCGCCTCGACGCCGAGATCGTGCGCGACAGCATGCTCGCCGCGGGCGGCAACCTCAACCTGGAAATGGGCGGCGAGCCGATCTTCCCCTTCATCCCCGCAGACATCCTTTCGGGACAGTACCGCGGCAAGTGGCAGAACACCCCCGACGGTCCCGC
>JANNEJ010000407.1:0-2146 GCA_031378585.1 Acidobacteriota bacterium
GCTCCGCCGCCGCAAGATGCGAATGAATGTCGTGGGGGTTCACGAAGCGCACGGTGTCGTGCAGGTTCGTGTAGACCGCAATGCACATCACAAACGGCAACGCCATGCGGGCAAACTCAGCCACGCCGCGGGCGCGGGATCCGGCCGAGGCACGGTGCAGGTAGCGCTGGATCCAGAGCACCACGACGGCCAGGAGCGGCACGATGGCCAGACGCACCAGCCCGCCTTCGATACGGCGCGAGCTGATGCCGGCGGTGGCGAGATCGACGTTCGCGTATACGGTCACGATGGCCGACACGACAAAGCCCAGCACGAGCAAGCCTTCTTCGGGGCGAAGTCGTCGCAGCAGGCGCATCCCGTGCAGGGTACCACTGCCGGCCCAGTGCAGTCGTGGCAGCGCCGGACGTCCGGCGCTGCTGAGGATGAATGGAGTCTAGCGCCAGCTCTCGGCGCGCGACGCGCCGTCGGCACGCCGGGGTCCCTTGCGGTGCGGTTTCGCCGCGCCCGGACGGCCGCCGAAGCGGGTCGGAGCTCCGCGGTAGCCGCTGGGCCCCTTCGGCGCCCGGGCACCGTCGAAGGCGCGAGGCGCCGCGGCACCCTCGGTGCGAACCGCCTGCGGCTGCACCGTGAATCCAGGCATCGTGGCCCGCTCGATCGCGGCCGGCAGCAATTTCTGGATGTCGTTCAGCAGGTCGCGCTCGGCATTCGACGCCAGCGAGATGGCTTCGCCGGCCAGACCCGCGCGGCCGGTGCGGCCGATGCGGTGGATGTAGTCCTGGGCCACGAGCGGCAGGTCGAAGTTGACGACGAGCGGCAACTTCTCGATATCGAGACCGCGCGCCGCCACGTCAGTGGCGACGAGCACCGAGACCAGCCCCGCCTTGAAGTCGCTCAGCGCGCGCTTGCGGGCGCCCTGCGTCTTGTCGCCGTGAATGACGGCCGTGCGAAGGCCGGCGCCTTCGAGGAACCGGCCGACGCGGTCGGACCCGTGCTTGGTGCGGCAGAACACGAGCGTCTGGCGCAGCGGGCCCGTCGTGAGCATGTGCGCGAGCAAGTCGCGCTTCTGCTCCTGCGGCACCGCATAGACACGGTGCACGACGGTCGAGGCCACGACGTGCTCGGGCGCCACGTCGATGCGCACCGGGTCCAGCGAGAACGTCCTCGAGATCGCAATGATTTCCTTGGAGAGTGTGGCCGAGAGCAGCAGCGTCTGCCGGGTCTTCGGCACGGTGGTCATGATGCGCTTGAGCGGCGGCAGGAAGCCCATGTCGAGCATCCGGTCGGCCTCGTCGAGCACCACGATCTCCACGGCCGTGAGGTCGATGGTGCGGCGATCGAGATGATCGATGAGGCGGCCGGGCGTGGCCACCACGATGTCCACGCCGCGCCGCAGCACGCGCACCTGCGGCATGATCGGCTCGCCGCCGACCATGGTCATCGAGCGCAGACGCGTCGCCTGACTGAAGGCGCGCAGCGATTCCTGCACCTGCAGCGCCAGTTCGCGCGTGGGCACGAGCACGAGGCCACGGGGCTTGGGACCCTGCCCGTGGTCGGCCGCCGCGAGGCGCTCGATCATCGGCAGGCCAAACGCGGCGGTCTTGCCGGTGCCGGTCTGGGCGCGTGCGAGTACGTCCTTGCCCTGAAGGGCAACGGGAATCGTCTGGGACTGCACATCCGTGGGCGTCTCATAGCCCAGGCGCGCGAGCGGGCCCGTAGTTCGGGGCGACAGCCCCAGTGCGGTAAACGGCATTCAACAACACTCCTGAATATTGCCTGGAGCGTCGTGTGCCGCCCGAGGTGGAAAGGTAAGAACGAAACGCCAGCCCTTAGGGCAGGGGCTTGTCGTTCGGGGGCGCGGGCTCCCGCACGACCAGCCCGGTCGCCACTTCTTCGCGAGCGGTGGTGGTGTGGCGATGCCCAGCCGGAACACGGGGCGTGCTGCCCTTGATGAGCTGCTCCGTGCGCATGGCGCAGACGACGACGAATTCAAACGCCGACATATGGCCTGGACGCTCAGTCACAACGCACGCTCCAAAGGCCGCGGAACCAGCTGGGCGCAGACACAGGCCCACGTCACTCAGGTGAAGACTCGTTGCTTTGGGTAGAAGCGCAACCGCGGCAGCCAGCGCGCGCAAAGAACCGAGGC
>JANNEJ010000420.1:0-2017 GCA_031378585.1 Acidobacteriota bacterium
AATCCGGCTGGACGGCGATCGAGCGTCCACGTCTCCATGGGCACATCCTGGCGGCCAAGCCGCACGACGACCGTGCCCGACAACTGTCCGCGCCCTTCCACGAATAGATCGTAGTCACCCGCGGGCACCGTGGGAATCCGCAGGAGCGGGCCGTCAACCGGTGGGACCGGACCGCGGCTGCTGGTGCCCAGGTTGAGACGAGGCGGCACATCGCCGGCCGCCAGCACGCGGAACGGCGAGAGCTGCAGGGCGACGGGCGCGGACGCGGGGAACCACCGCTCGAGGAACCACATCTGGGACGTGGACGGCGTGAGCACACTGCGATCACGCCCGGCCCACGTCACCGTCACCGCCAGCATGACGCCCACCGGCAACGCGAGCCACGCGGCGTACCGCGCCGCCGCCCGCGAGGCCCGTTGCGACAGCCACATGGCCACCGCCGCGGCCAACATCCCAGTCACGAGCCAGATCGCGAAGTCCGTCCGGGCCGAGGCCGCACCGTCGCGATGCACGCTCGGAAGCGCCAGTGTCAGGTCGGCCGTCCGCGACAGCCAGTCGAGCAGCATGGAGTAGCCGCTGCGATCATTGAACATGAGAGCGCCGCGGTCCACGCCAACCAGCAGAGCGGTCACAGCAGCCGAGACGGCAAGTAGTGCCCCGACCACGGCGCGGCCGGCAGTTCCAGACACGCTCCAGGCCCACGCCAGTGGCACGGCCAAGAGCGGCAGCACCACCACGGCAAACCGGGAAGGCGCGCTGTTGCCGCCCCACCACATCGGATAGCTGGCGGCCACCACCAGGTACGGCAGTACCGTGAGCAACAGCTCGCCAGCAAGGCGCGGGCGGCGGCGCGCGAGCGGCACGAAGGCAACCACGGCGGCGAGCAACACGGGCGCGTTCGGACCGACGCCAAACTGCTGATCCGTGAGCAGACCTGTCAGGCCACTCGAGATGAAGGACAGACCGCCCTCGGGGCGGCGGCCGTAGGGGGCCGCCGGATTCGGCGTGCCGTAGATGAGCCAGAAATACGCGAACCAGCTCGCCGCCGACAGCGCCGGCACGGCCAGCAGTCGCGCCACATCGCGCCACCCGCTGGACCGGGCCTTCAGCCGAAGTGCCAGCGCAAGCCCGAGCACACCGGCAACGACCGCAAAGCGCGTGTGCAACCACGGCAGCAGCGCCAAGGCCGCGCCCGTGCCCACGATCCGCCAGGGCGCCAGCGGCGACGGCGCCACGTCGAGCGTCGCGAGCGCCAGTACGCCCGCCATTGCCGCGGCAGCACCCAGGGGATCCGGGTAGATGGCGAACCCGTGAAGCGCGACGGGCGCGGCCGTGGTCACCGCCAGCCAGCCCACCCACGCGGCCTTTGCCGATCGCGACACCAGGAATGCCGCCTGCCAGACCAGCCCCATGCCGAACGCCGCCACCACGACGATGGAGAGAACGGCGCCCGGATAGCCGGCCACAGCGAATCCCGGCGCCACCACTGCGGCGGTGCCAGGCGCATGGATGGAGTAAATCTGACCGTCTTCGCCGCGCTGGATAAAGTCGGGTTTGAGCGTGCCCTCGACGTACGACAGGTACTCGCGCCGCTGGTGATTGTTCTCGATCCGCAGGTCGCCGTCGTTGAGCAGGCTCTGCGCAATCACGAGGTAGTGCGGCTCGTCGCCCGACGGCACGCGCTCACGCACGACCACCCACGACGCCGTGAAGAGCAGCGCCGAGAGCAGCGCGGCCGCAACCGGCGCCCGCGCGGCGGGCACCGACGGCCACGTATGGGGCCGAAACTGCGCGCGACTGGTCCACGCCACGCCGACACCCACTGCAAGCCACACCACCCCCTCGAGCGGACCGTCCCAGATCAGGAACACTCCCGGAACGCGCCACGGCAGCCAAGGGAGCCAGAGCAGTAATAAGCACAGGAGCGGCGGCCGCGCTGACGCAGGCATCCGGACGGCGGCCGCGATCGCAGCGAAGCCGATCACGGCGGCGACCAGCCAGGGCCACCCGGGCAGCG
>JANNEJ010000424.1:0-8013 GCA_031378585.1 Acidobacteriota bacterium
GTGGCGGTGCTGGAGTCGGTGCTCGGTCGCGATCCCAATCACCTCGGCGCGAACCACTACTACATTCACACGGTCGAGGCCTCGCCCAATCCAGGCCTCGCCCTGCCGAGCGCCGACCGACTGACCACGCTCGCCCCCGGCGCGGGCCACCTGTCGCACATGCCCGCACACATCTACGCGCGCACGGGCGACCACGCGGCGGCCGCGCGCGCTAATCTGGCCGGCGCGGAAGCCGACCGCGTCTACCTGAAGACGGCGCCCGCCGACAACTTCTACGGCTTGGCCTACTACTCGCACAATCTCCATTTCCTGGTGGACTCGGAGATGATGCAGGGGCGTCTGGCGGAAGCGCGGGTGGCCGCGCGCGAAGTCGCCGAGCGGCTCGCGCCCCACACGCAGATGATGCCGATGGTGGAATCGATGATCTCGATTCAGACCGCGGTGCTGCTGCGCTTCGGTCGACACGACGAGATCCTGGCGCTGGCCTCACCACCCGCGGACCACCCGGTGGAGGTGGCGTGGTGGCATTTCGCCAGAGGGGTCGCACTCGCGCGCACGGGCCAGGCCGACCAGGCGGTCGCTGAACGGGCAGCGTTGCAGACGGCCACGGCCGCGGTGCCTGCCGAAGCCCTCTTTGGTGGCACGGGCCTCGAGAACGCGCGCACCATTCTGGGCCTCGCGGCCCTCGTGCTCGATGCGCGCATCGCGGCGGCGCGTGGATCGCAGGCCGACGCCATCCGACTGTGGACGAGCGCCGTCGCGGCCGCTGACAAGGTGCCGTACGACGAGCCGCCTGTCTGGTTCTATCCGGTGCGCGAGTCGCTCGGCGCGGCCCTGTTCACGGCCGGACGCACCGCCGAGGCCGAGCGGGTGTTCCGCGAGGATCTCGCGCGGAATCCCCGCAATGGCCGATCGCTCTTCGGGCTGCGCGAGTGCCTCGTGAAGCAGGGCAAGACGGCCGACGCCGAGTGGGTCACCCTGGCATTCGACGCGGCCTGGAAGAACGCCGATGCGACGCTGTCGATCGAGGGGCTGTAGGACGGTCGGGCGCTACAACACCTTGCTCAAGAAGCGCTGCGTGCGCGCCTCGCGCGGATGCTCGAACAGGTCCGCCGGCGCGCCTTCCTCCACGAGCTGCCCCTCGTCGAGAAAGAGCACGCGGTGGGCCACACGACGCGCAAAGCCCATCTCGTGGGTAACGACGACCATCGTCATGCCTTCATCGGCCAGCGTCTGCATCACGGCCAGCACCTCGCCCACCATCTCGGGGTCGAGCGACGAGGTGGGCTCGTCAAAGAGCATGACGCGCGGCTGCATGGCGAGCGCGCGCGCAATCGCCACGCGCTTCTGTTGCCCGCCCGACAACTGATTGGGGTAGGCATCGCGCTTGTCGAGCACCCCCACTTTCGTCAGCAGCGCGTCGGCGCGGTGCCGCGCCTCCGCCGGCGTCAAACCCCTGATCGCCCCGGGGGCCAGCGTGATGTTGTCGAGCACGGTCTTGTGTGGGAAGAGGTTGAAGCGCTGGAACACCATGCCGATTTCGGTGCGCAGCCGGTCCAGATCAGTGGTGGGGTCGTGCACCGGCACCCCGTGCACGGTGACCTGACCGGTCGTGGCCTCTTCGAGGCCGTTCATGCAGCGCAGCAGGGTGCTCTTGCCCGAGCCCGACGGCCCGATCACGCACACCACTTCCGAATCGTGGATGACGCAGTCGATGCCGCGCAGCACCTGCAGCGGACCAAATTGCTTGGTCAGCGCGCTAACGCGTATCGCCTCGCCCATACCTGAACTCCAGCCGGCGCACGACGTACGCCAGACCCAGCGTCAACATCCAGTACATCACCGAGATCGTGAGGTACGGCTCCCAGTAGCGCGAGTAGGCGCCGGCCACCGTGCGCGCCGCATAGGCCAGTTCCGACAGGCCGATGGCAGAAATGAGCGATGAATCCTTCAGCAACGATATGGCGTTATTGCCAAGGGGCGGCAGCATGCGGCGAAACGCCTGCGGCAGCACCACGTGATACATCGTGCGCGGGAACGACAGACCGAGCGATCTGGCCGCCTCGGACTGGCCGCGGTCGATCGACTGGATCCCGGCGCGAAAGATCTCCGAGATGTACGCGCCGGCATTCAGCGTGAGCGCGAGCACGCCCGACACCAGCGCACCGTAGTCCTGCTTGAGGTCGCGCGCGGCATCGCCGGCAATCACGAGGCCGTCTACCGGGTTGATGAGCAGCGGCAGCACGGCAAAGTGCATCAACAGGATCTGCACGAAGAGCGGCGTGCCTCGGAAGAAGCTCACATACACCGTGGCCGGCCATCGCAGCAGCACGCGACAGAGCTGCCTGGCTGGGGCGTGCCGCGCATCGGCCAGTCGTGCCATGCCCACGAACAGTCCGAGCAGTGAACCCTGCACGATGCAGATCAGAGTGACGCCAATCGTCGTGCGCAGGCCGCGCCAGAAGAGCTCGGCGTACTCCGCGATGATGTCGGCCCGGAACCACCCGAACCAGAGCACGGGCTCCATGTGTGGCCGTTTTGTCTGCTGTGGCTACTGCGTCGGCAGCACGGGCGGCTCGGCCTTGAACCACTGCCGGTAGATCCGCGCGTAGGTGCCGTCCGTGATGATGCCGGCCAGACCGGCGTTGAGCGTGTCTTTGAGCGCCGGGTTGCCCTGCTTCACGACGATGCCGAAGTACTCCTTCGGGAAACTGGGGTCGGCGACCGTCTTCAAGCTCTTCTGTTCCTGCACGCGGTAGGCAATCACGCCGTTGTCGCCGATGGCGGCGTCCACACCATACGCCACGAGCTCCGCGATGATGAGCGGCGTCGTATCGAAGCGGCGGATGTTCGCGCTCGTCTTGCCAAAGGCCCGCGACGCCACGTCGTCGCCGGTGCTGCCGGTAACCACCGCGACCTTCTTTCCGGCCAGGTCCATCAGGCTCTTCACGGTGCTTGCGGCCGGTACGGCCATGAGCTGACGGGCTTCGAAGTATGGCGCGGTGAAGTCGTACGACTGCTTGCGGCGGTCGTTGATCGTGACCCCAGAAATGATGATGTCGATGTCGCCGTTGTTGAGCGAGGCGAACACGCCCGTGAACGGCGTATTCACCAGCCGCACCGCGAGGCCACTCTTCTTCGCCACGGCCGTGATGATGTCCACGTCAAAGCCCACGATCTGCCGGGTGGGCGTCTCGTAGGCAAAGGGCGGATAGGTGGCGCTCGAGCCCACGACCAGCGTGCGTGATTGGGCGCCGGCGGGAGGCGCCGGGGCAAGCGCCGCCAGGGCCACCAGGGCCGCTGCCACGACGAGCGCAGAGCGACGAGACATGGACATCTGGGCGAGCCTCTACAGGAACGACGGCAAATGGTGCGGCAGCATGCGCCGCCACCAGGGCCAGTCGTGGTTGACGTCGAGGCCCCAGAAGTCCAGGACGTACGGCACACCCTTGGCCGTCAGCAGATCGGCGAGCTTCTGAGACTCGGTCGGCGCCTCGTACGCCCCGCGGCCGCTCACGACCACGATGCGGCAGGCCGTGCGCAGCAGGCGCAGGGGCTCGCCGTCGAGGTCGCGCACGTACCAGCACGGGTTGTTGAAATAGCAGGCGTCGTCGCTGTAGCCCTTGAAGTACGACGGCGCGAGGTCGTAGAAGCCGCTCATGGCAATCACGCCGCTGAACAGGTCAGGCCGGCGGAACAGGCTGTTGGCGGCATGGAAGGCACCGAAGCTGGCACCCGTCGTCACGATGCGCGCCGCCGGGTCGCCGCAGGCGCGGCGAATGTAGGGCACGACTTCGTCTTCGACATAGCGGGCGTAGAGGTTCTGCCGTCGCGCCTGCTCGGGCACCGGCACCTTCGAGTCCATCCAGGCGTAACGGTTGATGCTGTCGATCGAGAAGACCTGCACCTGGCCTGCCCGGATCGCCGGCTCGATGGACTTCACGAGGAAGAACCGCTCGTTCTCGAGATAGTCGGCGGCGGCAGTCGGAAAGAGCAGCAGCGGCCGGCCCGCCCACCCGTAGTGCACGACGGGCATGTCGAGCGACGTCGTAGGACTGTGCCAGCCGTCGAGACGCCGCGGCAGGGCCGGGTCGAGATACTCCACTAGAACACCCTCCGCTGAAGACGGGCCACGGTGAACTTCGCCGTGTCGGCAATGGCCATGACGGTCATCACGCCCGCCTGCACGGGGTCGGTCACGACCAGGTCCGCCGCGTCCGGCACACTGCCGGCCATGTTCAGGCTCACGACGAGCAGGCCTTGGGCCCGCACGTCGCGCACTGCCTGTTCGATCTCGCCGCCCATGAGCGACCCGGCCAGCACCAGCGCGCACGCGCGCGGCAGCCGCGCGGCGGCGCGTACGGCATCGGCCAGCTGTTGTTCGCCCACGAGCGGAATCGTGTCGACCGAGATGCGCTCGCCCCGGATGTTGTGACGGTCGGCTTCCGAGATGGCGCCAATGGCCACTTGCCCCACCTGAGCGCCGCCCCCCATGATGATGACCCGTTTGCCGTAGATGGCCTGCAAGGTGCCCACGGGCGCCACGTCGCGCACGATGGGCAGCGCTCGCAACTCGTCCACGAGCGGCTCGACGGCGGTGGCGAGGTCGAATTCAAGGTAGAGCCGGGCTTCGGTCGTGCCGACACTGACGATCTCGACCGACGAGATGTCGCCGTCAAATCGCGCAATCACCCCGGTGAGCTGGAACAGCACACCGGGCCCTGAATCCGCCCGAATCATCAATCCAAACCGCTCGGCCATGCCAGGGCATTGTGCTGAATGTGGGCGCGCAATGCCAGCGCCGCTCGGTGACACTGATCTTTTGGCTCGACACGGCGCGGCGACGTCTGGTGATATAACGCCCGGATGCAGACGTCGCGCTGGAACTGGTTGTCGTGGCTCGCGCTGGTCGTGGCCGTGGTCGCTCTCGCGTTGCTGGGGCTGTCGGGTCCGGGCTACCGCATGGGCTGGTTCTCGCTCGGCACGGCGCTGCTGCGGATGCTCACATGGGCGGCTTTTGCGGGTCTCGCTGCCGGGGTGCTGGCGCTGCTTGGGCTGATGCTCACTGGGCGCCGCGGCAGCGGTGGAGGCCGCATCGCCGCCCTGCTCGCCCTGGTCCTGGGCGTCGGAAGCGCCTACATGCCCTGGCAATGGCAGCAAGCCGCGCGGGGCGTGCCGGCCATTCACGACATCTCGACCGATACCGTCACACCGCCCGTGTACGTGGAAGCGGCGGCGATTCGACGCGAGCAGAAGGCCCCAAACGGCTTGGAGTACTCGGCCGAGGTCGCTGCGCAGCAAGTCGCGGCGTATCCCGACGTGGTGCCCTTGTTCCTGGCGGCGTCGCCCGACGACGCGTATCGCAAGGCCGTCAGCCTCGTGCGCGCGCGCGGCTGGGAGGTCGTGGCTGCCGATGACGTGGCCAGGCGGATCGAAGCCACTGACACGACCTACTTCTTTGGATTCAAGGACGACGTGGCCATCCGCGTGAGCACGATTCCCGATGGATCGAGCCGCGTGGACGTGCGGTCGGTGTCGCGCGTGGGCCGCGGCGACATCGGCACCAACGCCGTGCGTATCCGCGCGTTGCTCGCCGACTTGCGCAAGTAGCACCGATGACGTCTTGCTCGATGACGGCGCCGCCGTGCCCGGCGTGGCCGTGGCGCCTTGGCTGCGCATGGGTGGGCCTCGCGCTCGTCGCCATGACGCACGTGGCCACCGCGCAGCCCGCCGCCGCGCCCTCGCTCGTCAGCCGCACGGCGCCCGACGATGTGACGGTGCGGGCCGTGCGCCTCGACGCGCCGCTCGAGGTGGATGGACGCCTCGACGAAGCGGTGTATACGGCGGTGCCGGCCATCTCGGACTTCATCCAGCAGGAACCGCGCGAGGGCCAGCCCGCCACCGAAAGAACCGAGGCGTGGATTCTGTTTGACGACGACAACCTCTACGTGTGCGCCAGGAACTGGGACAGCCATCCCGAACGCACGATCGCCAACGAGCTGCGGCGCGACAACGGCAACATCCTCGGCAACGACAACTTCACGTTCGTGATCGACCCGCTGCACGACAAGCGTAACGGCTACCTGTTCCAGACCAATCCTCTTGGCGCGCTGCGCGACATGACGATCACCGACGATCAGCAGAACCAAGCGTGGAACGGCATCTGGTACGTGAAGACCGCCAGGTTCGACCAGGGCTGGACGATGGAGGTCGCGATTCCCTTCAAATCGCTGCGCTACCGCGGTAGCGGCGCGCAGACCTGGGGCATCAACCTGCGGCGCCTCGTGCGGTGGAGGAACGAGTTCTCATACCTGTCGCTCGTGCCGGCTGCGCTCGGCACACAGGGCGTGAGCCGGATGGCGTCGGCCGCCACCGTGATTGGCCTTGAACCACCGGCCGAGTCGAAGAACGTGGAGCTGAAGCCCTACGCGGTGTCGTCGGCCACCACGAACCGCGCGGGCGGCGCGCCCTTCGATAACCGGCTGAACGCAAACGCCGGCCTGGACTTCAAGTACGGGCTCACGCGCAGCATGATTCTCGACGCCACCTACCGCACCGACTTCGCGCAGGTGGAGGAAGACCTGCAGCAGATCAACCTCACGCGGTTCAGCCTCTTCTTTCCCGAGAAGCGCGACTTCTTCATCGAGGGCCAAGGCATCTTCGACTTCGGCGGCGTGCAGGCCGGCAACAGCCCAGGCGACGTGCCCTTGCTCTTCTTCAGTCGCCAGATCGGCCTGAGCGCGGCGCAGGCCGTGCCCGTCGTGGGCGGCTTGCGGCTCACCGGCCGCTCCGGGCCCTACAGTGTGGGCCTGCTGAACATCCAGACGGACGACGCCCCGGCCGCCCGCGCGGTCTCGACCAGTTTCTCGGCCGTGCGCCTCAAGCGCAACGTGTTACGCCGCAGCAACGTGGGCGTGATGGCCACGCTGCGCAGTCCAGGCGTGGCGGGCGCCACCTCGTCTTCACGGGATGCCAGCTACAGCGTTGGCGCCGACGCCACGATGCTCTTCTTCAAGAGCATCAATCTCACCGGCTACTACGCGCGCACGAGCACGCCGTCGACCACCGGGGTCACCGCGACCGGCACCAGCTACCGCGGACGATTCGACTACACGAACGACCGCTACGGCGCCGCCGCAGAGCACATGCTCATCGGTCCCGGCTTCACGCCCGAGGTGGGCTTCGTGCGGCGCACAGACGTGCGACGCACCTACGGCCAGCTGCGCTTCAGTCCACGGCCCAGGCGCAGCACGGTCATCCGCAAACTGACCTGGCAGGGCAGCGTCGACTACGTCACCGATGCCTCGGCCACCGAGTTGCAGACGCGCGAAGCCAACGGGCTCTTCCGCGTGGACTTCCAGTCGAGCGACTCGGCGTCGGTCGAGTACTCCCGCGAGTTCGAGCTCTTGCCCTCGCCCTTCCCGATCGCGCCAGGCGTGGTCGTGCCAGCGGGTGGCTACTCGTATGACACCACGCGCGTCGGCTACAACCTCGGACAACAGCGTCGCGTGTCGGGCCGTCTCTCGGCCGGCGCCGGCACGCTGTACGAGGGCACGCGCCGCGACGTGTCGTACAGCGGCCGTTGGGGTGTGGTGCCGCGCTTCTCGGTGGAACCGAGCGTGTCACTCAACTGGGTGTCGCTGCCCTACGGCGACTTCACCGCGCGGCTCATGAGCACCCGCTTCACGGTGACACCCACGGCCCGCATGCTCATCAGCAGCCTGGTGCAATACAACGTGGACGCGCGCAATGTGAGCTCCAGCGTGCGCCTGCGCTGGGAATACACGGGCGGCAGCGAACTCTTCGCCGTCTACAGCGACGGCCGCGACACCCGCGGCACGGGCCTGCCGGCGCTGCTCAACCGCACGTTGGCCATCAAGGCCACGCGGTTGTTCCGGTTCTAGTTCCTGGTATCGGTGGCCGGCGTGACACGGCGTCTCCCGACGGCGAAATCTGAGCACCGCCCGCAATGCCGGTCTCCCATTGACGGGCTCTGGTGTCCCACGTCACGTC
>JANNEJ010000800.1:0-1600 GCA_031378585.1 Acidobacteriota bacterium
CTCGCGTGCGGTGCACGCCGAGCATTTGCTCACCGCGCTGACGGGAGCCGAGGCGGCGGTCGTTGCAAACAACACAGCCGCTGCCATGATGCTCATTCTCGCCGCCCTGGCCCGCGGCCGCGAGGTGCTCGTGTCGCGAGGAGAGCTGGTCGAGATCGGGGGCGGCTTCCGCGTGCCGGACGTGATGGCGCAATCGGGCGCGGTGCTGCGCGAAGTGGGCACCACCAACCGCACGCGCGTGGCCGACTACACGGCCGCGGCCGGGCCGAAGACCGCACTCATCCTGCGGGTGCACCCGTCGAACTTCCGCATCGAGGGCTTTACCGAGCGTCCCGCGCTCGTCGACCTGGTCGCCGCCGGACGCTCCTGCGGCGTGCCGGTTGCCGAGGATCTCGGCTCGGGCAATTTCGATGCGGAGTCACCGTGGGAGCCGACCGTGCAGTCGTCACTGGCAGCCGGCGTCGACCTGGTCGCCATCAGCGGCGACAAGCTGCTCGGTGGCCCCCAGGCCGGCATCGTGCTCGGCCGAAGGACGCTGGTGGATCGTCTGCGCACGCACCCACTGATGCGCGCCGTGCGCGTCGACAAGCTCACCTACGCCGCACTCGAAGGCACCTTGCTCGATCATTGGACGGGACGCGCCCATGCGGAAGTGCCGGTGCTGCGAATGCTGCATACGCCGCTCGAGGTCGTGCGGCAGCGGGCCTGGGCCCTGGCGGATCAGCTGCGGGCGCAGGGCTGGACGACAGCGGTCGTTGACGGCGATTCCGCCGTTGGTGGCGGCAGTGCCCCTGGTGTGACCGTACCCACGGCGCTCATGCGCCTCGCCTGGCCGGGCTGGAGCGCCGATCGCCTCGAGGGCCGTCTGCGCGCGCTCGACACGCCCATCATTGCGCGGATTCAGGACGATGCAGTGGTGCTGGACCTGCGGACCGTCTCGGAGGAGCAGGATGCGCTCGTCCGAGAGCTGCTGTCTTCGATGACACGCTGAGTCTCGACGCCATGGATCCGGCCCGAGGCGGCGCCACCGCGCTGTCGTTCAGGCCTGGAGCCTGACGACGTCGCGCATCCGAACACGAGAGCGAACATCGATCTGCTCATCGCTGACCCCCTGAGAGAATCAGCCTGGAGCCCCTCGTCGGAGGGTCTCTAGAAAATTGTCGAGATCGACTGCTCCGCCCAGGCAATCATCTGCGCGGGCAGCACCCCGAGATACAGCACCGCGAGCACCGACGCCACGAGGCCAGCCATGGCCAGACCAGAGATGGGCGGCGGCACGGGCCGTGCGTCGCGATCCGACATGTACATCATGACCACGATCCGGAGGTAGAAATAGACCGACACCACGCTCGACAGCATGCCAATGATGGCCAGACCGTAGTAGCCGGCACTGACGGCCGCGCTGAACGTATACCACTTGGCGATGAAGCCGGCGGTCGGCGGGAATCCGCCGAGCGACAAGAGAAACACCGTCATGAGCAGCGCCAGCGCCGGGTGCGAGTGCGCCAGGCCCGCATAGTCGCGCAGGTCGTCGTTGGCGTGCTCGCGCGAGCCGAGCAGCGCAATCACGCCGAAGGCGCCCAGGTTCGTAATGGCATAC
>JANNEJ010000441.1:0-5653 GCA_031378585.1 Acidobacteriota bacterium
GTTTTCGCTCGGCGTCGTGCTCTACGAGATGGCGACAGGCGGCCTGCCGTTCCCGGGGGCGACCGCCGCGGTGGTCTTTGAAGGCATCTTGGGAAAGACGCCATCACCGCCGTCGTCGCGGCGCGCCGGCCTGCCCGCGGAGTTCGACCGCGTCGTCCTGCGCGCGCTCGACAAGGATCCGGCGCTTCGGTACCAGACCGCGGCCGACCTGCGCGCGGAGCTGAAGCGGCTGCAGCGCGAGACCAGCACCGTACCGCGCGCCCCCGCCTTGGAGACCGCCGCGCGCCCGCGCCGTTGGTGGTGGCTGGTCGCTCCGCTGGCCACCGCAGGCGTGATGGCCGGCGTGTTCGCGTGGCAGTCCGCCCGCACGCCAGCCCTGGCTGACAAGGACCTCGTGCTGCTGGCCGACCTGACCAACCGCACCGGCGACACGATGTTCGACGACACCCTCGGCGAGGCGCTGAAGGTGCAGCTGCGCCAGTCGCCGTTCCTGGAACCTGGTGCCCGAGCAGCGCGTGCAGGCCACGCTCCGCATGATGCAGCGCCCCATGGATACCGCGGTCGACGACGCGGTGGGTCGCGAGGTGTGCCAGCGCGTGGGCGCCAGAGAGCTGCTCACGAGCGCGATTGCCAGCCTGGGCAACAGCTACGTGATCACGTTGCGGGCACTCGATTGCGTGACCGCCGACGTACTGGCGGAACGTCAGACCGAGGCCAGCCGCAAGGAAGAGGTGCTCAAGCAACTCGGCGAGACAACCTCGTCGTTCCGCGAGCAGTTGGGCGAGTCGCTGGCCTCCATCAAGCGCTACGACGCCAGCATCGAGATGGCCACGACCTCGTCGCTCGAGGCGCTCAAGGCCTACAGCCAGGCGCTGATGGCCCGGCGCACCCAGGGCGACCGGGCGGCGCTGCCGCTCTTGCGTCGCGCCGTGGAGCTCGACCCGGATTTTGCGCGCACGCGCGGCTCGGCACGTCGTATTCGAACGTGCGCGACGCCGTCAACGGCAAGCGCCACACCACACGCGCCTTCGAGCTGCGCGAGCGCGTGAGCGCGCTCGAACGTCTGTACATCGAGGCGCGTTACTACGACACCGTCGCGGCCGATTCAGCCAAGGCCGTGGAGGCGTATCGCGTCACCATTGCGACCTTCCCGAGCGACTACGCGTCGCGCGTAAATCTGGCCCTGTTGCTGAAGGAACAGGGCGAGGAAGACGAGCCCATGGTGCTGCTGAGCGAGGCCACGAAGCTGTCGCCCGAGGAACCCAACGCGCGGTTGAACCTGGCCCGCTTGTATGTCGACGCAGGCCGATTCGACGACGGGCGCAAGGAACTCGAGCAGGTGCTCACGCTGCGTGACGATGGGGAAGCGCGGGCGCTGCTCATGACCATTGCCGTGCTGTCCGGTGACGCGGCCCTCGAAGCCATCCAGCTGGCTTGGGCGAAGAATCACGGCAACCCGAAGGAATCGCTGCCAGTCGTGTGGGGCGTCGCCACGTATCGGGGACAGGCGCGTGAGGCCGAGCGTCTCCTCGACGAACTCGAGCGGGCCTTCGGCGCCGCAGAGTTCCCAGCCGTGGTTGCCAATTTTCGAGCGAACACGGCGGTGTCGCTGGCCATGATGCAGATGACCGATCGGGCGCGCGCCCAGCTGGCCCGGCTGCCCGGCGACGGCTCGGGCGACGGCACGGCCGCCGAACGGGTGGTCGCGACGTCGCTGCTGCGCGATGCCGCTGCGGCCAGACGCGCACTGACCGTCGCGCTCAAGGGGCAGCCCGACGACGCCAACGGCCGCGCGGCCAGTGGCACGCTCAAGGCACTGGCGCAGTACGCCGGCGGCGACGCCGGGGGCGCGCTGGCCACGCTCGGCACGGTGCGCTATCACTCGCGCGAGGCCGACCGGGTCGCCCTCCACGGCCTGTGTGCGCTCGAGACGCGCCGCTTCGACGACGCCGTGCGCGACTTCGAGTGGCTGCGCGACCAGGGCCGGCGCGACCTGTCGCCGCTTCCAGGCGTGGCGCGCTACGCGCTGGCCCAGACCTTCGAGGCCGCGGGCCGCACCAGCGAGGCGCGCACCGCCTATGCCGACCTGTTGACGTTCTGGCGCACGGCGGATCGCGACCTGCTGTTTGTGACCGGCGCCACCAAGGCACTGGCGCGGCTTGGGTCGTAGGGCGGTCTTCGCCCATACTGTCGTCGCGTCGCCCGGCATTCCCGCCACAATGCCGGCGCGACTGACGAGGCCGACATGATCACATCCCGCGCGCGTTCGCTGTGGTGCAGCGCCGGCGCCGTTGCCCTCGTCTGTTGGGGATGCGGTGGCGGCAGTGGGGGTGGCGGCTCGACGCCGCCCACTGGGGGCACGCCCGCGCCGCCCACGTCGCAGAACGCCTGTGCCGCGGCCCTGACGGCCGACACCGGCGACAACGCTGGTACCGAACTGGCGCAACCCGTTAACGCCACGCCCGAAGCCACCGCCAAGCGCGAGAATGTGCGCGGACGCACGAAAGGCGACGCGCGGGATGCGCTGTGGAAGAATCGCGCCCCGCGGGGCCGCGAGGTGGTCGACCCGCGCGATGTCTTCGACCCGGTCACACCGGCGGCCTCCATCGATGTCGGCGAGATTGCGATCATCGAAGACGACGGATCGATCTTTCTCACCGCCAACGCGTTCGACCTTGCCAACACCGGACTGCGGTTCCGTCGGAGCGGCGCCGGCTACGAGGTCACGAAGATCGATGCGGCCTTCCGCTCGGTCCTTGGCAACCGCCTCACGCTTGGCGACGACGACACTGCGCGCGTGGCGCTGCCGACGGCGCTGGACGTGTTCGGCGGTACTTTCTCTGAAGCCTTCGTCAATTCCGACGGCAACATCACCTTTGGCGCGGGTGACAACGCCAGCACGAGCCGCAGTGTGGGTCGCTTTCTGGGTGGCGCCGTGCGCGTCGCGGGCTTCTTCGCGGATCTCGATCCCTCGGTGGGCGGACGGGTCTTCGCTCAGGCTGACGCCTCGGCCCTTACCGTCACGTGGTGCAGCGTGCCGGGCTTCGACAATGCAAACACTGTGTCGGCGCAGGCGACCGTTCAGGCCGATGGCACCGTCGAGCTGAAGTTCGGCGAGGTGACGCTGCGCGAGGCGGTGATAGGCGTGTCGCCGGGCAACACGCAGACCTATGCGCCCGTGGACCTGAGCGCGAATGGGCCGACCGCTGGCGGCGGCGGGGCAGTGGGCGAACGGTTCTCCGACAGCGCCGAGGCCGACCTCGTGTCGGCGGCGCAGCGCTTCTACGGCTCGCACCCCGACAGCTACGACCAGTTGGTGTTCTGGGGCGAGACCCGCCTCATCCCCATCGGCGAAGCCTTCGCGCAGGAATTCACGGTGGCAAGCACCGTGCAGGGCATTGGCGTGCCGACCGGCGGCAACCCGCGCGACTTCGGCAGCGCGGGCCAGTTGCAGAGCATCGTCAACATGGACCGAATCCTGAAGTATCCAGCGAGTCCGACGCAGAAGTTTCTGGGTGAAGACTCCGTGCTGAGCTTGCTCGGCCAGGAATCCGGACACCGCTGGCTGGCCTTCATCGAGTTCATGGACGCCAACCGCCGGCGATCGACCGAGTTGCTCGGCCGCGACGACGCGCACTGGAGCTTCTTCTTCGACTCGGACGCGTCGGTGATGGAAGGCAACGACATCGAGGCGCTGGGCGGCGGCGCCTTCCGCACGGCCGGCGCCGTGCAGCGCTTCAGCCGGCTCGACCAGTACATCATGGGCCTCGTGCCGCCCGAGCAGGTGCCGCCGTTCTTCTACGTGGAGAGCCCGGTCAACGTCGTGCCGGGCAGAGACAAAACATCGTCGCCCCAAGTCGGCGTCACGTTCAACGGCACCAGGCGCGACGTGCTCATCGGCGACGTCATCGCGGCGATGGGCCCGCGCGTGCCCTCGTCGGCGCAATCGCAGAAGACGTGGCGCCAGGCGTGGATCTTCCTGACGCAGCGTGGCAGCACGCCGGCGCCGGCCGACATCGCGCGCATCGACACCTGGCGCACGGCCTGGGAGACCTTCTTCACGCAAGGCACCGAGGGCCGCATGCGGCTCGACGCCAGGTTGCGCTGACGGCATTACACTGTGTCGGCTCGCCGGCCTGCGGCGACGGAGGTTCCGTGACCGACTATCAACGTATTCGCGCGCTCTTTCCCGACCACCTGGGTCTGGCGCGTGGCAAGTATCTGCCGGCCCACCTGGCGCACAAGGGCACGCGGCACTGCCTGTCGCTCTTTGCGCTGAACTTCGACCGCATGATGGTACCGGCGCCCGGCGCGAAGATGCTCGAGGGCCTGCCCGACTGCGACCTCGTGCTGGCGATGGACGAGGTGCGGCCGTCGTGGGAAGAGGCCACCGGCATCGTCATTGGCGACTTGTTCTTTCGGGGCGAGCCGCTGGCCATCTCGCCACGCCACGTGTTGCGCAACGCCGTCAACGACTGGAAGGCGCTCGGCTACCGCGTGAAGGTCGGCATCGAGCTCGAAGCGTTCGTGATGCAGCCAGACGGCAACGGCGGCTGGACGGAGTGGGACACGCCGAGTGCCTACGTCTACGGCACCGGCCCTGCGGTGGATCCCGTGGGGCTACTCGACGAGGTCATGCGCACGGCGGTGGCCTGCGGGCTGCCGATTGAGTCGATCAACTCCGAGTACGACACCCCGCAGTTCGAGTTGACGCTCGTCTACGACGACGCGCTCAAGGCCGTGGACGACATCTTCTTGTTCAAGCTCATGGCCCGCGAGCTGGCGACCAGGCGGGGGCTGCTGCTCACCTTCATCGGCAAGCCGTTTGCGGATCGCGGCGGCAGCGGCTTCCACGTGAACCTGTCGCTTGAAGGGGCCGACGGCACAAACGCGCTGAACGACACGGCGGCCGCCGACGGATTGTCGGCGCTGGCGCGTCACTGTATCGCGGGGATGGTCGAGCACTTCGAGGCCACTGCGGGAATCTGCGCGCCCACGGTCAACGCCTACAAGCGCTTGCGACCGGCGCAACTGGCGGGCTACTGGGCCAACTGGGGCTACGACCACCGGGGCGTGTCGGTGCGCGTGCCGCACGAGCGGGGCGCATCCACGCGCCTCGAGCATCGGATGTCAGACGGCGCCGCCAATCCCTATCTGGCAACCGCCGCGGTGCTGCAGGCCGCTCGTCTGGGACTGGTGCATCAACTCACGCCGCCGCCGCCGGAAGAGCAGGACTGCCTCACGTCGCAAAGCACGTCGCGGCATGTGCCCGACAACCTGTCGCTGGCGCTCGATGCGCTTGAATCGGACACGGCCCTCGTGAACGCCATCGGACCGGAGCTCGTGGCGCAGTTCGTGGCGGTGAAGCGGGCCGAGTGGGGCAAGTTCACCGCGGCCGTCACCGACTGGGAACTGAACACCTACCTGCCGTTCCTGTAGCGCGCGCATGTCCGCTCAGCCCGACGGCGACCGGCACGCCGACATTCTCGACCCCGACGTCTACGTGCGCGGCGTGCCGCATGCGGCATTTCAGCGGCTGCGCGACGACGATCCGGTCAGTTGGTGGCCGGAACCCGACGGGACCGGGCTCTGGGCCGTGACGCGCTACGACGACGTCGTGGCCGTGAGCCCGCAATCACAGGTGTTCTCGTCG
>JANNEJ010000461.1:0-2741 GCA_031378585.1 Acidobacteriota bacterium
GGTCACCGCGACGCGCGGCACGGCGGTGTATCTGCGTGCCCACGGCGTAGAGTGCGGCGTGGTGTTCAAGGTGAACGAAGGTCGTCCGAACCTGGCCGACGAGATCGTGAACCGGCGCATTCACATGGTGGTCAACACGCCGCTCGGGCTGGAGTCGTTTTTAGACGACAAGGCGGTGCGACGCGTGGCCAAGATGGCCGGCAAACCCTGCATCAAGACGAATACGGGCGCGGCCGCGGCGGTGGATGCGATCCGTGCGCTCAAGGGCCGTGAGCTCGACGTCTGCTCATTGCAGGAGTACTACGTAGCGGCCGCCACCGTGTCGTAGCGCGGCAGCCTCTGCGTACCGGCCGGGCGGGTCTAGTGGCAGGTTCCGCGCACCACGGTGCGGCAAGTCGGTTGTCCGCCGACAATTTCCGAGGGAACTGACGTTGGCCTGGCACCAGGCAGTGCTGAGCCCGGGTCTTGCACAGGCCCAGGCTTGTGACGTACCTGCCGGTGCTCCTGGCTGCTGCACTCGCGTCCGGCGCGGCCGCGGGCGTGGCGCGGCCCGAGTGGCTGACTTCGGCGCTGGCGATCGCGGTGGGAAGCTGGGCCGTGGCACTGGCGGCGTGGCGCGTGGGTCGCCCGCATGTGGTCGTGCCTCTCGCGCTCGCGGGAGTGCTCGCTGCTTCAGCCGCACTGGGGTCGCTCGCGTTTACCGCGGTGGCGCGTCCACCGCTGGTCGTCGTGCTCGAAGAAGCAGGCGCGCTCGCTACCGACGCGGCCAGTGACGTGGCCGCCGCCGAGCCCACCGTGCGTCTCGAGGGCACGCTCACCGCCGATGCGGTACCGGCCGGTCGCAGCGCGCTGCTGCGTGTGCAGGTGGCGCGCGCGTGGGCGGGCCCATGCGCCTGTCCGCTGGTGGCCGCGGGCGCCGTCGTCGTCGCCGTGACTGGAGACCTGGCGATGGCGCACCTGCCGGAGTGGCGCGCGGGCCGGCGGGTGCGATTTACGGGTACGGTGCGAGTGCCGCGGTCGTTCCGCAATGTCGGGGCCCCCGACGTGCGCGCCGAACTGGTGCGGCGGCGCGCGGCGCTCGTGGCCTCGGTGAAGAGCGCGCTCCTCGTGGAACTGGTAGCGCGAGGGTCCGTGACGAGTGAAGCGGCGGCCGCTGTGCGCCAACGGGCGCGCTCCGCGATTCGCCGAGCAGCGGGCCCCAATGGCGGCGAAGCCGCCGCCATCGGCGCGGCCGTGCTCGTCGGCGACCGCGCGGGCCTCGACGTGAAGCTGCAGCAGCGGTTACAGCGCGCCGGCACGTATCACGTGATCGCCATCTCCGGTGGCAACATCGCGATCTTCACGGTGGTCGTGCTGGGGATTGCCCGTGTGCTCACGCGCCGGCGCCGCCCGGGTCTGGCAGGGGCGGCGGTGGTGCTCGTGGCCTACGCCACGGTGGTGGGTGGCGGCGCTTCGGTGTTGCGGGCCACCGGCATGGCCCTGGTCGGCATCGCGGCGCAGATGCTGGACCAGCGCGGCGCGGCCATGAACGTGCTGGCCCTGACCGCCGGCCTGCTGATCGCGGCCGACCCGCTGCTGGCCTTCGATGTGGGCTTCTGGCTCACCACCGCGGCGACAACCGGCATCATGCTCGGTCTTCCGGCGCACGATGCCGCCCGGTCGCGTGCGTGGGTCTGGTGCCGCGCGCTCGTGCTCACGTCGGTCTGGGCCGAGCTGGCGCTGTTACCGATTGTGGCCGCGGTCTTCCAGCAGGTCACCGTCGCGGGTCTCGTGCTGTCGGCCGTCGCCATCCCGGGCATGGCCATCGCGCAACTGGCGGCGGCGGGCGCGGTGCTGGCCGATGTCGTGGCCCCCGTCACACTTCCAGTCTTCGGGGTGCTGTTGCGTGTCGGCGCCGGCCTCGTCACTGGCTCTGCGCGCCTCGTGGACCTGGCGCCGTGGACGTCATGGCGCGTGCCTCCGCCCGGCATTGGGGCCACCGTCGCCTACTACGGAGCGCTCGCGGCGTGGCTGTGGTCGCGGCAGTCGGCCCGCGACACCCGCACGGCGTGGCGTGTCCGTCTGGGAACCGCGGTCGCGTTGCCGCTTGCCGCCGTCTGGGTGGCGGTGGCGCCGTCCAGTCTTGTCCGCTGGGCGCCTGGCGACCTGCAAGTCACGGCGTTCGACGTGGGACAAGGCGACGCGCTGCTCGTGCAGTTCCCCAATGGACGGCGCCTGCTCGTTGATGCCGGCGGCGTCACAGGAGATGGACGGGACCTTGGGGAGCGCGTGGTCGGACCGGCCTTGCGGGCGCGGGGCATCCGGCGCATCGACTATCTGCTCGTCACGCATGCCGATGCGGACCACATCGGCGGCGCGGCGTCGCTCGTGCGGGAATTTCGCCCGCACGAGGTGTGGACCGGTATTGCGGTGGCCGACGATGTCGCCACGGCGCGGCTGAGACGCGCGGCCGACGACGTCGGTGCGGCATGGCGGCGGGTAGCGGCGGGCGACCGCGTCGAAGTCGGACCGGCCGTGCTCCAGGTACTGCATCCGGGCCCACCCGAGTGGGAGCGACAACGGGTGCGCAACGACGACTCGGTGGTGGTGTCCGTGACGCTCGGGGACGTCGGCGTGCTCCTCACCGGTGACATTGGCGAGCCGGTGGAACGGGAGGTCGCCGACACGTGGGTGCGGCTCACGTCCTTGGGTGGGCCGCGCCTGACCGTGCTCAAGGTCGCCCATCACGGCAGCGCTGGCGG
>JANNEJ010000475.1:0-5861 GCA_031378585.1 Acidobacteriota bacterium
ACCCTTCGCCAGACACGCTCGGGATGAGCGCGTCGAGGGCCACGGGACGGGCGTTCCACTGGCCGTGCTCGATCACGCTGGCGCTGAACTCGGCCGCCGCCAGTGGCGTCGACAGTTCCGGCAACGGCGCACCGTCGCCGCTGTGTGCCAGCAACACAGGGGACTTCTGGTCCCAGGGCGTCGGAAGATAGACCGACGCCGACGAGGCTCCGGTGCTTTTGGCCAGCAGAGCCAGCTGGGAGATGAGGCGTTCTGTGCCGATCATGGTGTCCGTACGTAGTATCGACCGTCACGAGCCATAATTTAAGGGCTCAGGAGAGAAAATTTCGGTGTAGATTAACCTAAAACGAGCTGATATTTCGGTTTATGTCAAGTTGAAATATTGACTAGAAGAGATGCGCGGCGGTCCTTCAAGCCTCTTGGCCTGGCGACTCGAGCTGCCATGACCATGTAAGTGACTGTGGAATTGACATTTGTGTCGCATGGCCACTTCTAGGTGTCTGAAGGAACAGACATGGCAGGCGCTTTGCGATAAGTGCCGTCGTCGCCGCTATGTTTGCTACCGCCACCGTTACCGCCGCCGCCGACTCCGCCGCCCGTAATGCTCGGGTGCTGTCGCGCTACGTGGCGGCCGTCAGCGCGTTGGGGCTGTTTGCAATTGCTCAGTCGCTGACCACGCTCACGACCGTTCCGCGGGCCGCTGAGTGGCTGCTGCTGTCGGTGCTGGCCGTCGCGTTTGGCCGCCTGTCCCTCCGGGTGCCGGGCGTGCCCGTGCACGCGTCGATGTCCGACACGTTCCTGTTCACGTCCGCCATGCTGTTTGGACCGGCCCCCGCCACCGTAGCCGTGGCCGCCGACGGGTTCATCTTGTCGTGGCGCCGCGGCCACAGCGCCGACCGGATGCTGTTCAACGCCGCCAATCCCGCGTTGTCGTTGTGGCTGGGCGCGCAGGCGTTCCTTGCCGTGATCGGCCGCACCCCGCTTACTGGCCAGTCGGTGTCACTCGATGGCATCGTGGGCCCCCTTGCACTGATGGCCACGCTGCACTTCTTGCTGACCTCAGGACTCACCGCCACTGCGGCCGCCCTCGATCGCGGGGAGCGGCCGTTCGACGTCTGGCGGCGGCACTTCTCCGTGCTCGGGGTGAGCCATGCGGCGTCGGCGTCGGCCGCGCTGGCATTGGCACTGCTCGTGGGCAAACTTGGCGTGCTGGCGCTGGCGGCCGTGGCGCCGATCGTGGCTATCGTCTACATCGGCCTGCAATCGCGCTTCGGTCGCCTGGCCGACGCCGAGCAGCACGTGAAGCAGGTGGACCAGCTGTACATGTCGACGATCCAGGCGCTGTCGAGCGCCATCGACGCCAAAGACGGCGTCACGAGCAGCCACATCCGCCGTGTGCAGACCTACTCGGTCGCACTCGCCAAAGCCATGGGCGTGTCGGCCCCAGAAGACGTGAAGGCCATCGAGGCCGCGGCCCTGCTGCACGACACCGGCAAGCTGGCCGTGCCGGAACACATCCTGAACAAGCCCGGTAAGCTGACCGCAGCCGAATTCGAGGCCATGAAGCTGCACGTGGACGTGGGCGCCGATATTCTGGCCACCATCGCGTTCCCGTATCCGGTCGTGCCGATCGTGCGCGCCCACCACGAGAACTGGGACGGCACCGGCTATCCGCGCGGCCTGAGCGGCGAAGCCATTCCAATTGGCGCACGGATTCTGTCGGTGGTCGACTGCTACGACGCGCTCACCTCCGACCGCCCCTATCGGCCGGCCATGACGCAGGCGCAGGCGACCGACATCCTGGTCGAGCGGCGCGGGTCGATGTATGACCCCGCCGTGGTCGACCGGTTCCTCGCACTGCTGCCGTCGCTCGGTGCCGTCGTCGACATGGAGCCGAACCTGGGCCGGGCGATGCACCGGCTCGCGGCGGCACGCGAGTCCGCGCCCGCGGTGGCGGTGGCCGTTGCCGTCGCCGCCCCTCTGCCGTCGCGTCCGATGGCGCCACAAGCCACCATCGAGAGCGTGTCGCGGCTGGTCGCGGGTCCACCCCGTGTCACCGACGTCGCCAGCCTGATTGCCGTCGACCTGCATGCCATGGTGCCCGGCGCCGAGTTCATGTTCTACGTCACGTCGGCGGGCGGCGAGAAGATCGTGGCCGAGTACGCCACGTGTGCCGGTCTGCTGGCACCCGGACACGACACGATTCCGCTCGGCGAACGCGTCAGCGGGTGGGTCGCGGCCAATCGCCAGCAGATTATCAACTCCGATGCGCGGCTCGACCTCGGCCCTGCCTCGGGCACATCGTTCCTTTACTGCGTGGCCACGCCGCTCGTGCACGACGGGCGCATGGCCGGGGTGTTGACCGCCTACGCCGATGCGGCCCTCACGGCCGAGTCCGCGCGGCGCCTGAGCGAGGTCGCGCCACAGGTGGCGCAGGTGTTGGCGGATGTGGCGAACCCGGTGGCGCTGCGCCAGGCGAGAGTGCGACTGCACCGCACGGACCTCCGCGTCGCCGTCAGTCGCTGACGGCCCGGCGCACCGCGGTCCTCTGCAGCCGTACGCTAGGCTGTCGTCTGCGCCTGGCGCACGGTGGCCAGCACCGCGGGGATCGTGTCGGCGACAATCGACACGAGACGATCGAGATCCGCGTCGGTGGTCACCAGCGGCGGCGCAATGCAGATGCAGTCCATCACCGCGCGCGTGTAGAGCCCGCGCTCGAGCATTCCGTCCATCAGCTTCTGGCTCACGCCGAGCGCCGGCGCGTGGAGCTGCTTGGTCGCCTTGTCGGCCACGACCTCGACCGCCGCCATCAACCCCTGGCCGCGCACGTGACCCACGCCGTCCATCGACTCGAGCTGGCGAAGCTTCTCGAGCAGCCGGGCGCCACTGACCCTGGCACGCTCGACCAGCCCCTCGCCTTCCATGATGTCGAGATTGGCGAGCGCCACCGCGCAGCAGGTGGGGTGGCCGGAGTAGGTGAACGCGTGCATCCAGCGCTGCCCCGGCGCGACGCCGTTGATGACCGCGCGGATGCGGTCCGACACGCCGATGCCCCCGAGCGGCACGTACCCGCTCGTAATGCCCTTGGCAAACTGCATGATGTCGGGCTCGATGCCGTAGTGCTGCAGGCCGAACCAGGTGCCGGTGCGGCCGAAGCCGGTGATCACGTCGTCGGCGATGAGCAGCACGTCGTACTGGTCGCAGATCTGGCGGATGCGCGGGAAGTAGTCGGCCGGCGGGATGATCACGCCGCCGGCGCCCTGCACCGGTTCGGCAATGAAGGCCGCCACCGTGTCGGCGCCTTCCTTCAGAATCGCCTCTTCGAGCTTGTTGGCCGCGGCCACGCCGAGGCTCACGCTGGTGTCGGTGTGCGCGAACCGGTAGGGATCGGGCGCCTCGATGTGGCTGAAGCCCGGCGTGCGCGGTTCGAACATCGGCCAGAACGCCGGCAGGCCCGTGGCGCTCATGGCGGCCAGGGTGAGACCGTGATACGCCCGATGCCGCGAGATGACCTTGATCTTGTCGGGCTTGCCGAGCGCCTTCCAGTAGAAGCGCGCGGTCTTGAACGAACTCTCCGACGACTCGGCGCCGCCGCTCGTGAAGAAGAAGGTGTTGATTGAGGGATAGACCAGGCCGCTCAGCCGCTCGGCGAGCCGGATTGCCTGCTCGTTGGTGCCGCCGGCGTAGGCGGAGTGGAAGGCCAGCGTCGCCATCTGCTGCTGAGCGGCGTCGGCCAGCTCGCGCCGGCCGTGGCCGATATTGACGTTCCACAGCCCCGCGAGGCCGTCGATGTACTCACGTCCCGTGGAGTCGGTGATGCGCGCGCCTTCGCCCTTCACCCATACCCGTGTGCCGGCATGGGCCGACGGATGATGGAGCGGGTGCATCAGGTGGGCCTGGTCGGTGGCAAGCGAGGTGGTGATCATGCGCCCACATGGTACGCGCTCGGGTCACCTCCGGGCAATGGCCCTCAGCGGTCGCACCCGTCGGCGGCGTCGACCAGCACAGGACTCACTCACACCCTTGGCGGACCCAGACGTGCCGGCTAGTCGGCCGCGGGCACACTCAGCATCAGGCAGCACCCCCCGCCGTCGAGGGGGCCGATGTCGAGGCTGCCGCCATGCGCAACCGCAATCCGCTGCGCGGCAGCCAGCATCAGCGCGCCGTGCGCACCGGCCGGATGCTGGCTCCAGCCGGCATCGAAGAACCGCGCCAAGGCCGAGGGCGGCACGCGCACGGCCGTCTGGGCGATCTCAATCGTGCGGGTCGCTGCCGTGCGGCGTGGCGCCAACGCAACCGACATTCGTCGCGCATCACCCCGGTCTTCGATGACCGCTCGCATCGCGGCCACCGCGGCACCCACGGCGGTGATCAGCAAGCGCTCGTCGCCAAAGACTGGGCACACGCCGTCTGGCACGGCCAGGACGGCAGCGCCGCCGCTCAAGCGGCTTTCCGGACCGAGCGCCTCGATGACGAGACGCAGCACACGTGTCAAGTCCACTTCGTCGAGCGCGGGCATCGCGTCGGCCTGCATGACCACCGCCGCTTCGGCGAGCCACCGGCCGCGCGTGGCCTCGGCCAGAGCCAGTTCGATGGCGACACGGTCGCGCAATGGGCGCCCACGGGTCGGCAGGTCGCGTAGCGCCGAGCGAATCGCGTCGAACGCGTCGGCGAGTGCCGTGGCAGCCACGGCGAGCGGAGCCAACGGCACTGTGTCCAACGGCACTGCTACCGGTGCGGGCATCGGCGGCTCCGCCGTCACTCGCGGGGGCTCAACCGCGGCCGTGCTTCCGGCCACAGGCAAGGTGCGTCCCACCAGCGCGTCGACGTAGTGGGGCTCGTGCCGCATGCGATATGACGACGGCAGGCCTTCGCGCACGCGCGCGGCCGGAACCTCGATAGCGTCGTGACCATCCGACAACGTCTCGCCCTCAGCATCGAGATCAGTCGCGTCGTCGAGCTCGTCAGCAGCCGCTCTCGCGGCACTCATGGCCACGTCGAGGTCTCGAGGCGCACGAAGAAACGGGGGCGCGTACACCGGAGATTCAGACACGACGGGAGCCTCGCCATCAGACATTCGCGAAGCCAGTTTACCTCACGGGCGCACGAATGCCCCGGCCTGGGTGCGCGCTTGTGAGTCGACCTCCATCCACAACGAGATCGCCGCCCACAATCACGTACGGAATTCCAGTAGACGGAATCGAGGCATCCTCGTATGTCGCTCGATCTATCACCGTTTGGGGATCGAAGATCGCGAAGACGGCGTCGGCCCCGACTATCACGCGCCCCTTGGCCGACATCGCGGGCGTGCGGCGCTCGAGGCGCTTGGCCGGCATGAGCGTCATGCGCTCCAGCGCGTCCATCAGGGTCAGTGCATGTTCATCGCGCACGTACCTGCCGAGCACCTTCGCATACGACCCCGAGGTGCGCGGATGCCCGCGTCCGTTCTCGATGAAGCCGTCGCTGGCGATCATCGAGAGCGGACTGACAATGGCTGCGCGTGTCTGCGCGTCGGACCGGCCGTGGATGATGATCGTGCCGCCCACGGCGCGGGCGGTCGCGAAGGTCGTCCGCGTCAGACGCTCGCCCGTGCGCACGAGCTGATGGAGCTGGAACTTCTCGTTGGGCCAGGTCTTCCAGTCGTCAAAGAGCGCCGACTGGATTTCGGTCATGCCCGCGCCGTACGGATACGCTTCGGTCGTCACGTCCTGACCGGCGTCACGCGCGGCCCGGATGGCGGCCAGGAACTGGTCAAGCTGGTCGCCGGCCACGGAATTCACGTGCACGAGGTGCAACGCCGCACCGGCCGACCTGGCTGCCGCGATGGTTTCGGCCAACCCGGTGATGTCGCCGCGCATGTG
>JANNEJ010000570.1:0-3879 GCA_031378585.1 Acidobacteriota bacterium
GCCGGGTGGTGGGTGTGGGCGGGGGCGCGTTCGGGGCCGCGCTCGCGCTCGTCTGGCTTCGCACCCCGCGGGCGGGTTTCTTCTTGCAACTTTTGCAACCTCGCGCCGCGCCCGGCGTCGCCACGACCCTCGGCGAGCGCCTCGCGCACGGCACACCGGGGCTCGGATCGATGCTGGCAGTTGGTGAAGTGGCAGCCGGCGGCCAGCGCGTCGATGTCTTCAAAACTCGCCTGCGGAGCATCCGGCTCCGTCCACAGCTGCAACTCGCGCATCCCCGGCGTGTCGATGAGCAGGCCGCCGCCCGGCATCGGCACGAGCTGGCGATGACGCGTGGTGTGGCGACCGCGCGAGTCGTGCGCCCGTACTTCGGCGGTGGCCAGCATCTCGTGCCCGAGCAGCTGGTTGATGAGCGTAGACTTACCCGCGCCCGAACTGCCGAGCAGGGTGCCCGTCTGCCCCGCACGAAGCGCCGCGCGCACGCGGTCGACGCCGCGGCCATCGCGCACGCTCACGGCGTAGACGTCCACACCAGGCGCCACGGCACGGGTCTCGTCAAGCTGCGCCTCGACGACATCCGACAGATCCGCCTTGCTCAGCAGCACCTGCGGCGTGGCGCCACTCTCCTTGGCCATCACCAGGTAGCGTTCCAGCCGTCGCGGGTTGTAGTCGCGGTCCAGCCCCATCACGATGTAGACGACGTCGATGTTCGCGGCCACGACCTGCTGCTCGGTGAGCTCGCCGGCCGCCTTGCGCGAGAAGTGACTGCGGCGCGGCAGGATGGCCTCGATGGTGGCGCTGCGTTCCCCTGGATTGGCGCGAATGGCGACCCAGTCGCCCACCGCAGCCATCGCATGCCGGCCAGCGGCCTCGTGCAGAAGCTTTCCCGAGTGCTGACCACGAATGTCGCCTTTGGCGGTATAAAGGCGCAGCAGATGGTTGTATTCGATGGCCACGCGCGCCGGGGTGAGTCCCTCGGCCGCATACGGACCAAAGGCCCCGGCCCAGCCCGCGTCCCAGCCGTACAGCGCGAGGTCCACATCCGGGGCGTCGGCCGGCACGCGCGCGTCGTCGAACTCGATGGGCGGAGCCCCTGGCATCGAGGTAGTGTCCCGCGTCTTGCCGCCCGTGACAAGGCCACGTTCGCCGACCGGCACACGGCATGACCGATCAGTTGTCGCTGTTCGCACCGCCCGACGACGACTCCGCGACAGCCGCGAGGGCCGTGGACGATGCGCTCGAGACCCGACGGGCACGAGGCGCCGCCCTGGCGGCGGCGCTGCCACCGGCGCTGGCCTTCGGCACGAGTTCGTGGACGTTTCCGGGCTGGGCTGGATTGGTGTATCCGTCGGGCCTGTCGACGACGGCGCTCGGCCGCGAAGGCTTGCGGCACTACGCGCGTCATCCGCTGCTGCGCACCGTGGGGATCGACCGCAGCTACTACGCGCCGATGCCGCTCGACGACCTGCGCGGCTACGCCGCCCAACTGCCCGCCGGGTTCCAGTGCTGCGTGAAGGCGCCCGCGTCGGTCACCTCGCGTCTCGCCCCGACGTCTGGCGGCGCGCGCGGCGGCGCCGCGCAGAATCCGGACTTCCTCTCGGTGGCACGGCTCGTCGACGATCTGCTGACGCCGCTTGCCGTGGGGCTCGGGACGCACTGCGGTCCGGTCGTGCTGGAGTTCCCTGCGGGCGCGCGCGACCCCGCGCGTCCGCCCGCGGCGTTTCTCGACGCGCTCGACCGCTTTCTCGAACACCTGCCGCGCGATTTCGCGTACGCCGTCGAGCTTCGTGACCGCGCGCTGCTCACGCCGCTCTACCGCCAGGTGCTGGCCCGCCACGGCGTGGCGCACACCTACAACTACTGGAGTGCGATGCCCATGCTGACGGCGCAGGCCGAGGTGATCCCACCAGAAGAGCCGCCCTTCACCGTCGTGCGCCTGTTGCTCGAGCCCGGCACCTGGTACGAAGATCAACGCGACCGGTTCCGGCCGTTCAACCGGCTGGTCGAGCCCGACGAGACGATGCGCGCGCAGGTCGTGGCGCTCACGACGCGCGCGCTGGCCAAGGGCCGCAAGGTCTACGTGCTCGTGAACAACAAGGCGGAGGGTTGCTCGCCGCTCACGGTCGAGGCGCTGGCCGAGCGCGTGGCGGCCGCCCTCGCCCCGCCGGGCTGACTGCTAGCCGGGCGCCTGACGCCGCTGTGCCACCCACAGCGCAGCCGCCGTCACGAACACGTCGCCCCACTCGTGACCGCCGTCGAACTCGCACACCGACCAGGTGGCACCCGACGTGCGCAGTGTCTCGACGTCGGCACGGAGCCCCGCGGCGGTATACCAGGGGTCGCGGCTGCCGCGGCCAATGAGCACGGGCGGCAGGCGGCCGGCGTGCGCCGCCACGTCGGGTGGCACGTCGCCGCCCAGGGCCACGAGTCCCGCACACGCGGAGCCGAGCGCGAGCGCCACGCGGTAGGCCTGCGCCGCGCCCTGCGAGAAGCCCACGACCACCACCGGCGCCCGCGCGGGATGGTCACGGCGGACGGCGGCCTGCACAGCGGCCGTGTAGGCGAGGTTGTCGGCGATCGCGAGGTCGCGGTCCTCGCGCGTCATCCACGATGCCACGACGTCCGCCGAGGCGCGCCCGTAGAAGCGATGCAGGCCCTGCACGCTCACGCGCAGCCACGAGTGGTCGGGATCGAGACGCGCCAGGCACGGCAGGTGCACAGCCGCCGATTCGCCGTAGCCATGAAAGCCCATAAGCATGGGGAACGGACCGGCGCCTGTAGGACAGTCGACCAGGTAACGTCCGTGGGTAGACGCCGCGATTACGTGGGTGTGAAGGGCCATGCGGGCGGTGGCTCGGCGCGCTACTGCAGCAGGTCGAACATGCGGCTGAACTTGATGACGAGGCTCCGGTCGGTGCGCTCGGGCCGGCGCGGCTCCATGTCGTAGAGCCCGCGGGTGTCGTTGTAGACGATGAAGAGGCCGGTGTTCGCGGCCTGGAGCCACCCCACGCGCAGGTTGACGGCCCACACGTCGGCGCGGTCGTTGTACTGAATCAGGCTCTGCGCGAAGATGCGCGGCGTGAACGAGTAGGAGAACCGCGTCCGCACCAGGTTGGTGATGAAGTCACCCTGCGGCAGGCTGACGTCGTTGCGCTGGTACGACACCTCGGCCGTGAGCGCCTGGCCGCCGCGAAAGCGCAGCGTGGGGCTGAAGCTCTTGCGATGGCCGCTGAAGAAGCCGCCGAAGTTGGTGAAGATGCTGAAACTGAGCGGGTGCGCCTGGTTGGTCATCAGCACCGGCTGCACCTCGGCGTTGTTGTAGTTGCCGGCCGGCACGAAGATGCCCGGGTAGATCTGGAAGGGCACCCGCACGCCCTCTTGCACGAGATTCACGCCGGTATGCACCTCGGTGCTGTCCTTGAACTGCCAGTGGTTGTCGATGTGGGCATAGCCGCTCTCCTGGACGCCATCGAATCCCCAGAACCCGCGGTACGACACGTGAGGACGCAGTTCCTGGAAGATCCGCGTCGGGCGGAAGCGGGTCATGACGAACAGATTGGGCTTGCGATAGCCGCGCCGGCTGAGGAATCCGACTTCCGGGTTGAATTGCTCCCCGACCTGCTGATAGCCGACGTCGACATCGATCTTGCGCAGGTTGGTGCGCGAACGCACGTTGTAGGCCAGGAAATCGACGTCGGGACCGCTCGTGCCGGGCGTGCTGGTCTTGGCCAGAAAGCCCGACACTACCGTGTTCTGCTTCACGCCGAGCCGGCCGTCGAGGGCGTAGGTCTGATTGTTGTTGTCGTCGCCGGCCAGATCGCCTATCGCCGCTCGGTTCACGACGATGCCGCCGATCGACGAGCGGTTGGGCAGGTCGCGGCT
>JANNEJ010000816.1:0-1652 GCA_031378585.1 Acidobacteriota bacterium
GTGGGTCTGGCCGTGCGTCGCACGCACGGGTCGAGCGAAGTAAAAGTGGGCGACGCGGTGCGCGCGGCGGTCGCAGCGCTGCAGGTCAGCGACCCGCGTGTGCAGTTCACTGAAGTGTCCTCGTCAACCCCGGAAGCGCAGGCCTCGTACGACTCGTCGATGACCATGCTCTGGGAAGGCGCGCTCCTGGCCGTGATCGTGGTGTGGTGGTTCCTGCGCGATCTGCGAGCCACGATCATCGCCGCCGTGGCACTGCCGCTCTCGATCATCCCGACCTTCGCGGCCATGTACTGGCTCGGCTTCAGTCTCAACCTGGTCACGCTGCTGGCACTCGCCGTAGTGGTCGGCATCCTGGTCGACGACGCCATTGTCGAGGTCGAGAACATCGACCGTCACCTGCGCATGGGCAAGCGGCCGTTTGACGCCGCGCTCGAAGCCGCCGACGAAATCGGGCTGGCGGTCATCGCCATCTCGTGCACGCTGGCGGCAGTGTTCGTGCCGGTGGCCTTCATGCCGGGCATTCCGGGCAAGTTCTTCCGGGAGTTCGGCTGGACGGCGGCAACGGCGGTGCTCTTCTCGCTGCTGGTCGCGCGCTTGATCACGCCCATGATGGCGGCCTACATGCTGCGTCCCCAGCACCACGACCACGGGGACTCGCGCCTGATGCGGGCCTATCTGCGTGTGGCAGACGCAACGCTACGGCATCGGGGCCTGACGCTGACGGCCGCGCTGGCGGTATTTGTCGCCTCGCTGGCCATCGTGCCGCTGCTGCCCACGAGCTTCCTGCCGCTGAGCGATGGCCGGCTGAGCGCGCTGGTCGTCGAGCTGCCGCCCGGTTCGGCGCTCGCGACGACGCGCGGCGTGGCTGAAGAAGCCCGGCAGCGCATCGCGGATATCCCCGAGATCACGCACGTCTTCATCACCGCCGGCAGCGGCGGACTGACGGGGGGACCCGGCGGCGGTGGCCGGGTCGACGACGTGCGCAAGGCCACGCTCACCATTCAGTGGGCAGTCGAGCGAGACCGCACACAGCAGGAACTCGAGGCAGACGTGCGCCAGCGTCTGCAGTCGCTGCCCGGGGTGCGTCTCAGCTTCCAGGGCGGCGGGCCCGGCCGCAGCCTGCAACTGGTGCTGGCCGGCGACGATCCACGTCTGCTGGCCGATACCTCGCACGCCATCGAGCGGGCCATCCGTCAGCTGCCCAATCTGGGCACCGTCGCGTCGACCGCGTCACTGGTGCGACCTGAGGTGATTGTGCGGCCGGATCCGGCCAGAGCGGCTGCGCTCGGCGTGACCACCGCCGACATCGCTGCTGCCGCCCGGGTGGCCACGCGCGGCGACTACGACCAGGCGCTCGCGAAGTTGAATCTGCCCGACCGGCAGGTGCCGATTCGGGTGCAACTGGCCGAAGACGTGCTGTCCGACCCGTCGATGCTGGGACAACTGCGCGTGCCCAGGTCAAGCGGTGGCGTCGTGCCGCTCTCGGCCGTGGCCACCATCGTCGTGGGCAGCGGGCCGTCGCAGATCGCCCGGTTCGACCGGCGCCGCAACGTCACGATCACGGCGGACCTGAACGGCCGCCCGCTCGGCGACGTCGACGCGCAGGTCAAAGCCCTGCCCGAACTGCAACGGCTGCCACCGGGCGTGACGGT
>JANNEJ010000583.1:0-1821 GCA_031378585.1 Acidobacteriota bacterium
CGTCACCCCTTCGGGCGGCGGGACCTGGTCGCCGGCGCACAACGGCATGCTTGAGCCAATAGTCAACTTCGTGCGCGAAGCCGACGAGGCCAGGTCCAACGCGGCATCCGAGTTCCAAACGGAGGTTCGATGGGCAGCGACCCAGCCCGTAAGCTGTTCCCCCACGGGAATCTTCGTGCGGGCCAGAACCGGCGTGCCTGATCCGTCGACGAAGATCGCTTCGGCTTCAGCTGAGGCGTCGTCGACCATGAATATGGCAGCCGTGTCGAATGTCGCGATTGACCGAAGACTGCTGATCAGTTGCAGACAAACGGAATGCAAGGGCGCCGCCGCAGGGTAAGGCGACAGGCAAGCCAGGAGGCGCAGTGACTCGAGCGGCGCGGCTTGTGCCGGAGGAGCCTCCGCCGACACGACGTCCGGCAAGCCGGCATCTTGTTGGCCAACGCGTAGGATGGCCGGCACATCCTTCACGTCCGCGTCAACACACAACGTCGCATGCGTCTCCACGAATGCGTCGACGACGAGCGGGTCATACATCTTCCCGCGGCGCTGCATGAGGATGTCGATTGCCTGCTCGGCGGTCATGGCGGGCCTGTAGGGGCGGTCCGACGTCAGCGCGTCGTAGCAGTCGACTACGGAAAGAATACGGGCACCGATTGGAATATCAGCACCGCGGATGCCGTCTGGGTAGCCTGAACCGTCCCAGTTCTCGTGGTGGTGGCGAACGATGGGAACCACGGGATACGGGAACTCGATCGACGCAAGGATGTCCGCACCAAGCGCTGCGTGCGTCTTCATCACGGCGAATTCGCTGGACGTTAGTTTCCCTGGCTTGTTCAGGATGAACTCGGGAATCGCCAGCTTGCCCATGTCGTGCAACAGCGCAGCTGCCTCAATAGCCTTGAGCTGGCGTTCGTCTTGGATTCCCAGCCCGCGTGCCAGTCCCACTGCGTAGCGCTGGACGCGCCTGATGTGGCCGTGCGTAACTTGGTCCTTCGCGTCAATCGCCATCGCAAGGGTCTCGATGGTTGAGAGGTGCAGACTGTTGACCTCAATAAGGTGTTTGTTTGTGTCATCAAGTCGCCCGAGAGTCGTCGTCACAGCCAAGAACGTGACGACCACCAGCGGAATAAGGACACCCGCCAACGCTAGGTCCACGGTGTTCGTGAAGACAACGAGGATCGCAGCAATGGCGGCGCTCGCGAAGTAGCTCGCCGACAGCCACAGAAACTGCTTCTTCCATACCAGGAAGGCTGAGACCCTGCGCTCTACCGATACGGCCAGTGCTACGAGTGAGCTGTTGAATAGGAATACGCAAAGGGCAAAGACGTAGAGGGGGCCCACGAACCCCCCGAGCGCGCCGTACTTCGGGTTCCGCGGGTCAAGGCCTGTGAGGCGAAAGTACAGAAGCGCCGAGGGTAACACCGTTACGGCAAGGGCACCGACGTTGAACAGGATCCTGTGAGGCGTCCTCAAGTGTGGGGGCAGCCGCAGTGACATGACGAGCGCGTCGACTGCGGCTGTAAGCGTCCCCGGAGCCGGGCCAAACAGGAGCGTGGCAAGAAAAACGATAGGTTCAGAGACGGAGAGCCGTACGACAACGCCGGGAATTTTGATTGCGTACGCGCCGGATAGTGCGGTCAGTCCGGTCAGCAGCAACCATGTCCATCCTGGCGGATGCGTCGCAACGTCGGCCACCAGGCCCGCGAGAATCGCCAGTCCGCCAACCTGAACGGAGCGGATGTAAACGGAACCAAGCCTTACTTTTGTTGCGTCGCGCACGATTGGCCTACGGCTCGGTCAGGATTTCTACTCGCCCCA
>JANNEJ010000097.1:0-8574 GCA_031378585.1 Acidobacteriota bacterium
CGCCGTCCTAGGAGTTTTTCTTTTAAGGTGAGACTCTTGCCGTTCTAGACGATCTTCCTATGGGTGGCATAGTGCTTGTCCACGCGTAGCACGCCGCCAATCGCTTGGGTGGCCACGCCGAGAGCCGTGCACACGCCGCGACGTCCGATCTTGTCTTCGTAGGCCGGGCCGATGCCGCGCGAGGTGGTGCCGATCTTGCGATCGCCCCGCCGCGCTTCGCTCAGAATGTCGAGCTCGCGGTGGTACGGCAGGATGAGATGGGCGCGGTCGCTGATGAAGAGCCGGCCCTCGACGTCGATCCCCAAGCCGGCCAGTTCATCGACCTCGGCAAAGAGCGCCGCCGGATCCACGACGACGCCGTTGCCGATGAGGCACGAGACCTCCGGATGCAGAATGCCGGAGGGGATGAGGTGCAGCACGAATTTCTGCCCGCGTACGTAGACGGTGTGTCCCGCGTTGTGCCCGCCCTGGTAGCGACCGACCACCGAAAAATGCGGCGTCAGCAGATCGACGATCTTGCCCTTGCCTTCGTCGCCCCACTGGGCGCCCAACACTGCAATGTTCATGAACAGATGTCCGTCGCGGCCGAACTCGAACAGGCACGCGCGCCGCCGAGCCGCCGGGCACATCAGGATAGTGCAGGCGATCCACGAATTACCAGATGGCGAGGGCGTGTGTGGTGCGACGGCCGACGCGCGCGCGTCGGTATGCCCGCAAGTCGTCTCCTTGTCAACAATTTATCGAAATAGTTTCACGTTGACAAGGCAGGTCCAGGTGCTTAGCTTCTACCTTCGCACGCTCGACACCAACGCACCGGCTGCTCACATGCCCACCGACCACATCGCCCTGACGCCACCGTCGACGACGCTCGTCTCCGCGCGCGAGCGCGCGACTGGAACGCGCGCATGATGGCGCCGCACGCCGGACTCGAACGTCGCGTGCTGGCGTCGCTCGACGCGGCGCCGTCGCGTGTGCCCGTGGTGCTTGGCGGCTGCGGCACCGGCCGCACCACGCTCCTGCGTAGTCTGGCCGACCGTCTGGGGCGGGCCAGTTGTCAATACGTGGACGTCGAGCGAGCCGCGAGCACGCCGGAACGCTTCTTCCACGCGGTGCTCGCGAGTTCCCCGTTTGTGGATCCCGGCGTGGCCGTCGGCGATTCCGGTACGCCGTCGAGTCCGCGTGACGCCTTCGACCGGACCCTCGCGTTTTTCCAGCGCGCGCGGACGCCAGACGGCCAGCCGGCCACCTTCCTGCTCGACGAGGTGCTCGAGCTGCGGACGTTCGAGAATTTCCCGGGGTTGCGCCATGTCCTGCGCGAACTCGTGCAGGCGGTGGCCGATAGTCCCAACCGCTTCGTCTGCTCGAGCCGGTACGTCGCGCGGGCACACCGCGTGTTGCGCGAGGCGGCCGCCCGCTTCGAGGTCGTCCACTTGCCGCCGTTGGCCGTCGCCGATGTCACACTGATGCTCCCACCGGGCGACGCCATGACCGCCGCCGAACGCGACGACCTGGCCACGGCGATCCACGCCCTGGCCGACGGGCGCGCGGCCTACGTGCGCGCCCTGGGCGACACGGCCGCGGCCATGAGTCAGCGGGGCGGTGACCCGATCAGCGCCATGACCGCGCTGCTCACCTCCGACGGCGAGCTCACGGCGTGGTGCGGCTACCGCTACGAAATCCGGCTCCATCGCGCGCGCGGGTACGGCGCGCTCAAGGCGATCCTCGAAATCCTGGCGGAGGACGAACCCCTCACACTCACCGAAATCTCGCACCGCCTGCGTCGCACGCCCGGATCCACGAAGGACTATCTGTCGTGGCTCGAAGACGTGGACCTCGTCGTGGCGCGGCAGAAACGCTACAGCTTCGCCGACCCCGTGCTGCGTCTCTGGGTGCGCCTGCACGCCCGCCCCATGCCGCCCGGCGTAGACGACGTCGCACGCGAAGTGCAGGCCTACGCGCTGGCGCGGCTGCCCCGCCCCGAGCCGACGATGGTGGCTGCAGGCGCGAGCGAACGTAAGCCCTGGGGCATCATCGAGATCGACTAGCGGCTAGGGACGTCTCTCGAGCGCGATGAGCGCGAGGCGGGCCGCCTCCTGTTCCGCCTCCTTCTTCGTCTTCCCCGACCCAGTCGCCAGCACCGTGCCGTCCACGACCGCGTCGATATCGAAGCGCTTGTCGTGGTCGGGACCCGATTCGGTGGCCACGCGGTATGCGGGCAGCGCGCGGCCCTGCGCCTGTAGCGTCTCTTGCAGCGCCGACTTGTGGTCGCGACCAAACGCACTCGATGCCCGCACGCTGGCCACGAGCGGACGGAGCTGATCCTCGACGAACGTCCGCGCCGCCTCGACTCCGCCGTCCAGATAAATCGCCGCCACGACTGCCTCGAAGACGTCGGCCAGTAGCGCCGGCTTGGCCCTCCCGCCCGTCTTCGCCTCGCCCCTGCCGAGCAGCAGGTCACCGCCGAGCTCGAGTGCGCGGCTCAGTTCTGCCAGCGTCGTCGTGGACACCAGGGCGGCCTTGGCCTTGGATTTCGGCCCCTCAGAGAACCCCGGGAACTCGCGATAGAGCAGGTCGGCGACAATGAACCCCAGCACCGCGTCGCCGAGGAACTCGAGCGACTCGTTGTCGACCACCCCCCCGCTGGGATCCTCCGCCGCGCGCGACGTGTGCGTGAGGGCGTGCTCGAGCAGCCCGCGATCCTCGAACCGATAGCGCAGACGCGCCTCGATGGCCTCGAACTGACTCGCCAGCGGCACGACGAGCCCGCTACCGCCGGCATCGCCATGCGTGAGCAGCACCCGGCGCGCATCGTCACTCTGCTCCCGCGGCACCGCAATTTGAATCACGCCGAGCGGCGTCACGGCAAACGCGAACACGTTTGACGGCGGCCCCGAGAGGCGCACGGGATCGAGCCCTTGACTGGCGAGCAGCCCCTGCACGACCGAGGCCTCGATGTCGGACCGCGTACTGAACACCACGTCGAGTTCCCGCATCACGCGTCCATCTCCGATCGGCCGCCGGGAACCGCCACCGCTGCCGAGGGCAGAGTCTCCACGCGCAGCAGCAGCATGGTCATGTCGTCGTGCTGTCCGGCACCGGCGCCAAAGGCCCGCACGTCCGACACCAGCCGGTCGGCCAGTTCGTCGAGCGGCATATCGCGGTGCTCGCTGGCGATCTCGCCGAGACGCGCTTCGCCGAAACAGTCTTGGGCCGGATTCATCATCTCGCTCATGCCGTCGGTGAAGAGCACGAAGAGGTCGCCGGCGGCCAGCGGCACCGTCACTTCCTCGAGCAGCGACTCGAACAGCGTGCCGTCATCGAGCGTGAGCCCGACGACCAGGCCATCGGGTGCCAGCACCTTGACCTCGGGGCGGACGGCGCCACGCGCGCCCGGCACCATGATGAGGGGACAGTGCCCAGCGCGCGCGTAGGTCATCACCTGCCGCCGCAGGTCCATCACCACGTAGCTCATCGTGATGAAGCTGCGCCCGTCGAGGTGGTCCACGAGCACGCGGTTCACGGCGATGAGCAGATCCCGCGGTGAGCGATGCTGGCGGGCCAGCGAGAGCACCAGCCCTTTGAGCTGCGCCATGTACAGGCCCGCGCCCACGCCCTTGCCGGACACGTCGGCAATGAGGAAGCCGAACACGTCGTCATCGACCGGGAAGCAGTCGTAGTAGTCGCCGCCCACCTCGCGCGCCGGTTCGCAGTAGGCCGACACACCGAGCCCGGGAACCGTGAGCGGCCCTTGCGGCAGCAGCTTCATCTGGATCTCGCGCGCCGTGGCGAACTCCTGTTCCAGACGTTCCTTCCGCGCCACGTCGACGAGCAGCCGGGTGACTTCTCCGGTCATGAGGTTGAACGAGTCGGCGAGCTCGCCCAGCTGATCGCGTGCGCGAACTGGAATCACGTGGGTGAAATCGCGATTACGCAGGTGCTCGGTGCCCGTGAAGAGATCGTGCACGGCACCCGTGATCTGGCGGGCGAGGGTGAGCCCGAGCACGAGCGCGACCGCCTGGATCAGCAGAAAGAGCGCGCCCACGACGAGGAGCACGAGCAGCAGCACGTTGCTCATGAACCCGCCGAGCGGCGACTTGGTGGCGAGCCGCTGATAGATCTGCACCAGGTGCAGCGACAGCTCCACGCTCACGTTGCTGGCCTTGCCCGACTCCCAGTCGAGCGGCTCGACGACCACGACCCAGCGGCGCAGCAGCTGGCTGACGAGGCCCTCGGCCAGCGGCCGGGCGGGCCGGGCATCGAGGGCGCGCCCACGGGCAGCGACCGGTACGGCCTCGTCGGTGCGCACGTCGCTGATGCGCCCGAGCTGGATGCCGGTTTCGTCGAGCAGCCGCTGCTCGACCACCGTCGAGATCGGCAGGTCGAGGACGACGGCCCAGCCCGGGGCTCGCGTGGCCGGCAGCGCCACGGCGCGCGCGACGAGCCGCAGGTCGGTATCGCCGGCGGCGCGGGTCTCGTCGCTGGCCGCGTCATACGCGACCACGCGGGCGACCCCGTCGCAGGTGACCCATGCGGGCAGGTTCGTCGGCGCCGGCACGTGTGCCCACTCGCCCGCCGCGGCCGGCAACGAGACCGGTGGCGTGCGGCCGGCGTTGGGCGCCCGCAAGGACGGCGGACACGTGACGTCCTTGGCGGGCACGAGCGCAATCGACAGCGACGGATACCGGGCCGCGCCGTTGGCCTGCAATCGCTCGAGGGTGTCGCGCACGGCCTCGGGGGTCGCCGCGCGTTGCACATCGAGCAGCGCCGTCTGCGCGAGGAACCGCGCCTGCTCGGCCTGCGCGTCAAGACGCGTCTGCACGAGGTAGCTGGCGACATTGCGGAAGAGCAACAGGCCGGCCAACAGAAAGAACGTGACGATGAGCAGACTCGGCACGAGCCCGACGAACACGTACGACAGGATGAGCTTGCGGCGCACGCGCCACAAGAGGCGGCGGCGCATCCAGACCAGGGCGCGCGCGACGAGATAGCCGGTACCGAGCACGAGGGCCAGTGTGCCAACGGTGTCGATGACGTCGAGCAACGACGGCCGCGGATCGGTCGAGGCGGCAGTGCCCGCACGCTCGACCGCCTTGAGCAGGAGACCGAGGAGCAGGATGCGGCCAGGCCACGACACACGAAGCCAGCGGCGCGCCGCGCCGAGTGGCGTCAGCGTGTCCCCGGTCAGAACCTGGCGGGCGGCGGGAAGTTGCGGCATCAGGAGGAGCGCGGCACGAGACGCGCGTCGCGCAACCGATTGCCTCGCGGAATGATATCAGAGTAACGTGGCCGGGCTGTGAAACTTCCCGACTCCGCTCGCTTTGCCACGGTCTGTATTCATGCCGGCCAGGTGCCCGATCCGTCAACCGGCGCCATCATCACCCCCATTTACCAGACCTCAACCTACGTCCAGGACGGCCTGGGCCAGCACAAGGGCTTCGAATACGGCCGTACCCACAATCCCACCCGGATGGCGCTCGAGGCCAACGTGGCCGCCATCGAACGCGGCACCGCCGGCTTTGCGTTCGCGTCCGGCATGGCCGCCATCGACACCGTGCTCACCCGCCTGCAGTCGGGCGACCACGTGGTCGTGAGCGACAACACCTACGGCGGCACCTACCGTCTGTTCGAGCGCGTGCGCCGGAAGTTCGGCCTCGACTTCAGCTATGTCGACACGTCGAACCTCGACGCGATTGCCCCGGCCTTCACCGACAAGACCAAGTATCTGTTCGTGGAATCGCCGACCAACCCCATGCTGTCGATCACCGATCTGGCGGCCGCCAGCGACATCGCGCACCGGCACGGCGTGCGGGTCGTGGTCGACAACACGTTTGCGAGTCCGTACGTGCAGCGGCCGCTGGACCTCGGCTGTGACCTGGTGCTGCACAGCACCACGAAGTTCCTGAACGGCCACAGCGACAGCGTGGGCGGCGTCGTCATCGTGAAGCACGACGACGACGTGGAATGGATGCGGTTCGTGCAGAACGCCGCGGGCGCCATCCTCGGACCGATGGACGCATGGCTGGTGCTGCGCGGCACCAAGACGTTGCCGATCCGCATGGAGCGCACCAACGAGAACACCATGCGCATCGCCGAGTACCTGGGCGCGCATCCGCGCGTGACCCGCACGATCTACCCGGGCCTGCCCTCGCACCCGCACCACGCGCTTGCGACCCGGCAGATGAAGGGCTACGGCGGGCTCGTCTCGTTCGATGTCGGCTCGCTCGACCGCGCCCGCGAGGTGCTGGGCCGGTTCCGTCTCATGGCTCTGGCCGAGAGCTTGGGCGGAGTCGAGACGCTCGTCTCGCACCCAGCCCTCATGACGCACGCCTCGGTGCCCGTGGAACGCCGCGTGGCCCTGGGCATCACCGACGGTCTCATCCGGATCTCGGTCGGGATCGAAGACATTCACGACCTCATCGACGACCTCGCGCAGGCGCTCGACTAACCGTCGCCGGCCTCCGCCTCCACGTCGACCGCGACGCTGTCGAGGATCCACGCCGCATAGGCGGGGCTGGCCTCCGCGTCGCATACGAGCCACTCGGGCACGTCGTAGGGATGCGCCTCCCGCAGCCGCGCCTCGAGCGCGGGAAGGCGGCTCCGCGTGGTCTTGATCAAGACCTGCCGTTCGGCGGCGTCCTCGACGGCCCCCTGCCACCGGTAGAACGAATGACCGGACTCGGCCACGTGCACACAGGCAGCCAGGCGCGCCTCGACCAGGGCTCGGGCAAAGGGCTCCACGGCCGTGCCGGCGGGCCAGGTCGTGAGCACAAGACACACGGCAGACGTATTTTCCACTTGTACTCTCGAGACAGTTCTTGTACTTTTGTCACGGTCACGCAACAAAGCACTTGTACTTCGACCGTCAACTGGTTATTCTGACATCGACTCATGGCCGAAACACCGACCACCGACACCGCCAGCGCGCCCGCCTCCGGCGGCACACCGCTTGGCCGTCGTGTGCTCCGGTACGGGCTGGTGGTGCTGACGGCCGTCGTCATGATCGACTCGATCGTGGGCGAAAAGGGCGTGCTCGCGCTGATGCGCACTCGCCACGAGCTGGGCGCGCTCGAGCAGGCGGTGCAGAACGCGCGCGTCGAGAACCAGCGCTTGCTCGAACAGGCGCGCCGGTACCGGGAAGACCCGGTCGCCATCGAGGAGCTGGCGCGGCGCGACCTGGGCCTCATCAAGCCTGGCGAAAAGCTCTTCATCATTCGCGACCTGCCTCAGGCGCCCCCGCGCTAGGCCCTTCACGGGCCCGTGCTACGCTAGCCTTCCCGCGCACCGCACCACTGAATCTGACGGGCGCGGCTTCCAAGGAGTAGCGATGGCACGGACGGCGACAGCGGAGTGGAAAGGCGATCTGATGGGCGGGGGCGGCACGGTAGCCCTTGGCAGCGGGGCCTACGACGGCGCCTACTCGTTTGCGACCCGGTTCGGAGAGCAGGTTGGGGCCAATCCTGAGGAACTGCTTGGCGCGGCGCACGCCAGCTGCTTCGCGATGGCGCTCGCCAACTCGCTGGCGAAGGCCGGATTTACGGCCACCTCGGTGAAAACGACCGCAAGCGTTCATCTGGGCAAGGACGACAAAGGCTTCCTGATCACCCGGATCGACCTGGTGTGCGTCGCGTCGGTGCCGGGGGTCGACAACGCAACCTTCCAGGAACACGCTGGCAACACTAAGTCGGGCTGCATCATCTCGCGGGCGCTGGCAGCCAACGAGATCAACCTCACCGCCACGCTGGCCTAGTTCACCCCGACGGATGGCCCGCGTTCACCTCGTGCACTGGGATCCGGCTGATGGCCGGACCCAGTGCGCATCGCTCGCCGCCCTCGGTTACGACGTCGCCTTCCTGCCCAGTGTGAGCGGCACGCCCTTGATGCGGGCGTTGCGCGCCGGCGCACCTGACGCCTTCCTGATTGACCTCTCCAGGCGTCCCTCGCACGGCCGGGAAGTGGCGATGGCGCTGCGCACCAGTCGGGCTACCCGCCACATCCCGATCCTCTTTGCGGGCGGCGATGGCGAGGCCACGGCGCGGATGCGGCAGCTGCTGCCCGACGCCGTGTTCACGACCTGGGGACGCGTGAAGACGGCCCTGCCGCGCGCGCTCCGCCTGGCACCACGCGCCCCGGTCGTGCCACCCGACGCGCTCTACGCCGGTCGCACGCTCACACAGAAACTTGGCATCGCGGCGGGCGAACGGGTGGCGGTCGTAGGCGCGCCCTCAGGCTTTGCGGCGTTGCTGGCTCCGCTACCCGCGGGGACCCGCCTGGCCGCGGTCGCCGGCGCCAGGGCGCAGCGCTTCATCTGGTTCGAGAGGAGCCGTCGCGAAGTGGCGATGGCGCTCGGCCAGCTCGCCACGCTCGTCCCGGCTCTGGTCGCGTGGCGGGGGTGGCCGAAGTTGAGGGGGGGCGCCCCCACCGCCGTGGACGTCACGGGGGGGCGCGTGCCCGGCCTCGCCGCCGGCTTCGTGGACTTCAAGGTGTGCCGCATCGATGCCACCTGGTCCGGGCTCGCGTTCAAGCGCCGGACGCGGTAGACCCCGGCCGTATCAGTCGCGAGCGGCCGCGTTAGTG
>JANNEJ010000627.1:0-3793 GCA_031378585.1 Acidobacteriota bacterium
CTTCACGCCGGCGCGTCTCGGCGAGCTGATGGCGTCGGCCCTGGACTTCAATGTTCCGCTCGTGCCCATCACACCCGGCCTGTCGATGCTCGAGCTGTTCCACGGTCCGACGCTGGCCTTCAAGGACGTGGGTGCCCGCACGATGGCGCGGTGGCTGGCGGCCGTGTCCGAGGGCGACGACGCGCGTCCGCTCACCGTGCTGGTCGCGACCTCGGGCGACACCGGCGGCGCCGTGGCGCAGGCCTTTCACGGCGTGACGGGCACGCGCGTGGTCGTGCTCTATCCGCGGGGGCGCGTGAGCCCGGTTCAGGAGGCCCAGTTCACGACCCTGGGCGGCAACGTCACCGCCGTGGCGGTGGAGGGTGCGTTCGACGACTGCCAGCGTCTGGTGAAGGAAGCCTTCGCCGATACCGCCATCGCCAGCGCCCGGCGGCTCACCTCCGCCAACTCGATCAACATCGGACGTCTGTTGCCACAGATGGCCTACTACGCGTGGGCGGCCCTGCACGTGCCGGCCGGCTCGCCGCCGCTCACGGTGGTCGTGCCGAGTGGCAACCTGGGCAACCTCTGCGCCGGGGTGATGGCGCAGCGCCGGGGCGTGCCGATCGGCCGCTTCATCGTGGCCACGACGACGGCCAACGACCCGCTGCCGCGCTATCTGGCGTCGGGCAGCTACGAGCCGCGGGCCTCGACGCCCACGCTCGCGAGCGCCATGGACGTGGGCGCGCCCAGCAACTTCGAACGCCTGCGGCATTTCTTCGGCGCCGACGTGCAGGCGATGCGCGCGACGATGACCGGCGTGACGGTGAGCGACGCCGACATCCGCGCGGCGATCCGCGCGCTGGCCGACCAGCACGGCTACGTCGCCGATCCGCATTCAGCCGTGGGCTATCTCGGTGCCCGCGCCGTGGCGCACGATGCTGGCGGCGCGCCCGTGGTCGTGTTGGCGACGGCGCACCCGGCGAAGTTCCGCGAGGTCGTGGAGCCGGCGTTGGGCCGGGCCGTGCCGCTGCCGCCGTCACTCGAGGAGCGGTTGGCTCTACCGCGGCTCGCCGTGGGCGTGGCCCCGGTGTTGCCGGCCCTGTCGGCCGTGCTCGCCACGTTGGACGGCCCAGGCGCGGCAGGTAAGATCAGCCCATCATGACCGCCCCGTCGCCTGCCCAGCTCACTCCCGAACGCGCTGACGTCGACCCCGCGCACACCTGGGACCTGTCGGCCATCTTCCAGTCGTGGGAGTCGTGGGAGGCGGCGATGACCGACCTCGAGCAGCGCATCGACGCGTTCAAGGCGTTCTCGGGCACCTTGGGCCAGAGCGGCGCGCACGTGCGGGCCGCGTTCGAGGCGCACGACGCGATCGGGCAGCTCAGCTACCGCGTGTGGTTCTATCCCTCGCTCGCCTACGATCAGGACCAGCGCGACAACGCCTCGGCCGCGCGCCGGCAGCGGGTACAACTCCTGTTCGCGCGGCTCGAACACGCCACCGCGTGGTTCAACCCCGAGCTGCTCGCCGTGCCGCTGCCGGCCATCCGCGCGTGGCTCGACGCCGACCCGGCCTTCGCCGTCTACCGCTTCGCGGTGGAAGATCTATTCCGCAAGCAGGCGCACGTGCTCGACCTCGGTGGCGAGCGTCTGCTCGCGCTCTCGGCGCGGCTCACGGGTGCGCCGAAGGACGCCTACGAGGCGCTCTCGACCGCCGACGCGAAGTTCCCGTCCGTGACCCTCAGCACGGGGGCCAGCGTGGAGGTCAGTTACGGCCAGTACCGGCGCGTGCTGGCCACCAGCCGCGTGGCCGCCGACCGGCGCGCCGTCTACAACGCGCACTACGACGTGTTCGGCGCCACGCGCAACACCTACGCGTCGCTCTACAACGGCGTGCTGCACCGCGACTGGTTCCAGGCCCGCGCGCGCGGCTATGCGACCACGCTCGACGAAGCGCTCTTCGGCAACGCCATTCCCCCCGATGTGGTGACGACGCTGATTGCCGAGACGCGCGCTGGAGTCGAGCCGTTCCGCAAGTATCATCGGCTCCGCCGCCGTGTGCTCGGGCTCGACAGCTACACCCCAGCCGACGCCTATGTGCCGCTCGTGGAGCACGACGTGCAGTACCGCTACGACGACGTGCGCGAGTGGATCGTGGCCTCGACCGCGCGGCTCGGTGCCGATTACCAGGGGCACGTCCGCGAGGCGTTCGAGCGCCGCTGGATCGACGTCTACGAGAACAAGGGGAAGCGCAGCGGGGCCTACTCGGCGCCGGTCTACGGCGCGCATCCCTACATGCTGCTCAACTACAACGACACGCTCGACGCAGTGTTCACGCTGGCCCACGAGATGGGCCACTCGATGCATACGCTGCTGGCGCACGCCTCGCAGCCGTTCGTCTATGCCGGCTACACGATCTTCGTGGCCGAGGTGCCGTCGACCCTCAACGAGGAACTGCTGCTCGAGTTCATGCTCGAGCGGGCCTCGACCACTGAGGAACGCACCATGCTGCTGCAGCATGCCATCGACGGCATCGTGGGCACCTTCTACAACCAGGTGCTCTTTGCCGACTTCGAGCTCGAGGCACACCGCTGCGTGGAACGCGACGAGCCGATCACGGCCGATAGCCTGAGTGCGCTCTACACGCGCACCGTCGAGGCCTACTGGGGCGATGCCATCACGCGCGATGACCGCACGGCCTGGACGTGGGCGCGGATCCCGCATTTCTACCAGTCGCCGTATTACGTCTATCAGTACGCCACCTGCATGGCGTCGACCGCGGCGCTGATGCAGGAGGTCGGGAGCGCCGACCCGGCACGGCGCGCGGCGGGCGTGGATCGCTATCTCGCATTGCTGCGCGCCGGTGGCAGCGACCATCCGATGACGCTGCTGAAGCAAGCCGGCGTGGATCTGTCGCAGCCCACCGCGATCCGGGCGCTGGTGCAGCGCTTCGACGGCCTGGTCGATCGCCTCGAACAGGCGCTCGCCGGATAGCGTCCGCCGTCAGCCGCGCAGCACCGTGGCCGGATCGGCGCGGAGCGCGCGTCGCGCCGGAGCTGCCGCGGCCGCGGCGGCGCCGAGCAGGAGCACGACTGGAACCAGGAGATACGTTGCGGGATCGTAGGCCGTCACGCCGACCAGGACGCTCTGGGTGGCGGTGGCGGCACCCAGCGCCACGGCCAGACCGATCACGACGCCGCATGCCGTCAGGCGCAGGGCCTGGCTGATGACCAGGCGCACGACCGAGGCCGGCGCGGCGCCGAGCGCCATGCGCAGACTCAGTTCGGCGGCGCGCTCGGCGACGACGAGGGCCAGCACGCCGTAGACGCCGACGACTGCGAGCAGGAGCGCGAGCAAACCAAAGCCGGTCACCAGGGTCAGCACGAAGCGGCGCTCCGCCATCGACGCCGTACGCAGGTCGTCCATCGTCCGGATGTCGTAGAGGACCAGGCGCGGATCAAGATCCGTGGCCACGCCGCGCAGGGCCGCGACCAGCTGCGCCGGATCGCCAGTTGTGCGCACTGCCATGAACGGCGCGTTGGCCGGATTGTGCAACATGTTCACGTAGAGCTCCGGCGGTGGCGCGGCTTCGAGCGAGCTGTGGCGCACGTCACCGACCACGCCGACCACGGTGAGCCAGGTGTCGCTCGGGTCGGGACCGGTCTGCAGGCGTCGGCCGATCGGATCGACGCTGCCGAAGACCAGGCGCGCCATCGTCTGATTGATCACGACCAGCCCTGGGTCGGTCGGGAGGTCGCTCGTCAGGAAGCCGCGGCCGCGCACCAGCGGCATGCCCATCGCGCGGAAGTAGTCG
>JANNEJ010000657.1:0-5551 GCA_031378585.1 Acidobacteriota bacterium
CAGCCGATACGCGCGAATCCGTCGGCCCAGGCCGCGAGAAACACGCCCGTGTAGACGACGCCGAGCGCCGGAATTGCCGGCAGCGGAAGCAGCACCACGCCCACGCCGGCGACGACGACCCCGAGCACGAGCATCAGGACGGAGAGCAACGACGCGGCTGGCACGGGATCCACGGCCCCATGATGACCGAGACGTGCATCGTCGCGCCACTCGCTCGCGTTGTCTTTTGGAAGCGCCCTCCGGACGCGCTAGCATGACGGCCATGTTCATTCGCCGGCTCGGCCCAGACGACGCGGCGGCGTACCTGGACCTGCGACTCCTGGCCTTGCGCGAGAGCCCCACGGCATTCGGGTCGAGCTACGAAGAGGAATGCACGCGCTCCGTAGACGACGTGAGGCGCATGCTGCAGGCGGGCGGTGGAGGCGACCTGCTTGGTGCCTTCGTCGACGGGGCCTTGGTCGGCATGGCTCGGCTCGACCGAGAGGAGTCCATCAAGGAGCAGCATCGATCGGCGCTGCGCAGCATGTACGTGCACCCCGAGCACCGGCGATCCGGCATTGGCAGAGCGCTCGTTCAGGAGCAACTTGACGCCGCCCACGCCATGAGCGGCCTTCGGCAGGTCACCTTGACGGTCACGGCGGGCAACCTGGCCGCCGCCTCGTTGTACGAGTCGTTCGGCTTCACGTCATACGGCGTAGCGCCGGAATCGTTATGTGTCGCGGGGGCGTACTACGACGAAGTGCATATGGTGCGGCATCTTCATGCCGGTCCCAGCGGCAGGCCACAGCCATGAGCGCGGAGATCACCTCCACGACCAGCGCATGCGCGATCGCGACCGCCGTGCGTGCTCGCCACGTGTCGGCCGTCGACGTCGTGACCCAGGCGCTGGCGACGGTCGAGCGCGTCAACGGTCCGCTCAACGCGATTGTCACGCTCAACCCGAGCGCACTCGACGACGCGCGGCGCATCGACGCACGGGTTGCGGCCGGCGACGACGTAGGCGTATTGGCCGGCGTGCCTGTGGGCATCAAGGACATCACACCGGTGGCGGGCCTGCGCACGACCTACGGCTCCCCTATCTACGCGGACCACGTGCCGGCGGATGACGCGGTCGTGGTCGCGCGCCTGCGCGCGGCGGGCGCCGTGATTCTCGGCAAGACCAACACGCCGGAATTCGCGGCCGGTGCCAACACGTGGAACGACGTGTTCGGCCGCACGCGCAATCCATGGAATCCCGCGCTCAGCGCCGGCGGGTCGACCGGCGGCGGCGCGGCGGCGCTGGCGGCCGGCATGATCGCCCTGGCCGAGGGCACCGATCTGGGCGGGTCGCTGCGCCTTCCAGCAGCGTTCTGCGGCGTGGTGGGCCTCAGACCGTCGCCGGGCCTCGTGCCTCAGCACCCCGTCGACTGGGTGTGGGACACGTTGTCGGTCAGCGGCCCGATGGCGCGCACCGTGGAAGACGTGGCGCTGATGCTGCAGGTACTGGCAGGGCCGTCGCCCGCGGCGCCGCTGGGTCAGAACACGCGCGGTCGCAACTTCGTGGCGTCAGCACTCGGCGGCGTGCCCGCCGGCCTTCGCGTGGCGTACTGCGCTGACATCGCCGGCATCGGCATGGACGCCTCCATTGCGGCAACTTGCGCGCACGCGGCCAGGTTGCTGGCCTCGGCCGAGCTGTCGGTCGAAGAACTGGCGCTCGATCTCAGCGAGTTCCGCGACGCGTTCATCACGCTGCGCGCCGAGTGGTTCATCGCCAGCATGTTCGACAGGCTCGATCACCTCGACCGCTTCGGCGTCAACGTGCGCGGCAATACCGAGGCGGGCCTCGCCCTCGATGGCCGGGCGCTCGGCGCAGCCCATCACGCCCGTGGACGTCTCTGGCACCGCATGCGCGAGCTCTTCACGCGTGTGGACTGCCTGCTCACCCCCACCGTGGCCGTGCCGCCGTTTCCAGTCGAGCAGAACTATCCCGATGAAGTGGCCGGCAAGAAGATGCGCACCTACGTGGACTGGTTCGCGCCTACCTTCTTACTAAGCCTGACCGGCCTGCCCGTGGCGTCAGTGCCCTGTGGCCTCGACGAACGCGGCCTGCCCGTGGGCATCCAGGTGGTGGGACGCCCGAACGACGAGGAAACCGTGCTGGCCGTGGCTGCCGAGATCCAGCGCCGTCACCCCGTGGCGCTGCCGGTCTAGCTATTTCGCGCGGCCCTTGTCGCCTTCAGTCATCCGCCCTCGCGGATGGCTATACTGGCGACATGAACCTTGGTCACGCTGACTTGATGGCCGTCTCGATGGCACCAGATCCGACGATCGAGGCCTACAAGCGGGACGTGGACCGCACCCTGATTCGTGAGGCCCTTCGGCTGACGACGTCCGAACGCGTCGAGAAGATGATCGCGGCCGCTCAGTTCGCGGATGCCGTCCGGCGGTCTCGGGTCGTCACCACGCCGTGACGGACTTCGGCCGACTGCTGGCCTGCCTGATTGAGGCAGAGGTCGAGTTCGTGGTGGTGGGGGGCTTTGCCGCGACCGCGCACGGGTCGGCGCACGTGACCGTCGATCTCGACGTGGTCTACCGTCGAAGAGAGGAAAACCATCGCCGGCTGGCTCACGCCCTGGCTCCCCTTCGACCGTACCTGCGCGGTGCCCCCCCGGGCCTGCCGTTTGCCTTCGACGCCGCGACCATCCAGCGAGGGCTGAACTTCAGGCTGAGCACTCTGGCTGGCGACCTCGATGTGCTCGGTGAAGCCACGGGGAATGGCATCTACGAAGCCCTCGAGCCCCGTTCTGAGGTCCGCGACGTGCTCGGACTCAGATGCCGCTTCGTCAACCTACCGACGCTCATTTATCTCAAGCGCGCTGCCGGACGTCCGAAAGATCTCGAGCGGATCGCGGAACTCGAAGCCATTCAGCACGAACGATCGGTGTCCGACACCTAAACGAACTGAGGCATCCGGCACCCCGAGCAGCACGGAGTGGTCGCTGCCGGTCTAGCTATTTTGCGCGGCCCTTGTAGCCTTCGGTCAGCAGGCGCACCTTGAAGGCCGATCCGCGGCCGACGATGTAGAGCGTCTTCTTGTCGGCGCCGGCAAAGGCGATGTTCTGCGGCGCCAGGCCCACGGGAATCACGCCGAGGGCCTGACCCTGCGGACTGAACACCTCGATGCCGGCCGCGGTTGCGGCGTACACGCGACCCGTCGTGTCCACCGCCAGGCCGTCGGCGCCGCTGTTGAACGTTCCGGTCGACGACGCGGTGACTTTGGCGTACTTCGCGAAGTTCCTGCGCGGTCCCACGGTGCCGTCGGCCTTCACGTCGAAGGCCAGCAGGTACTCGCCGCTCGTGTTGTTCACATACAGCGTCTTCTCATCGGGGCTCAGCATCACGCCGTTGGGCCGCTCGATGCCTTCGGCAATGCGCGACACCTTCCCGGCAGGCGACACGTAGTACACGGCCGGCGTGAGCGCGGGCACCGGCGGCGGCTGGCCAGGCGTGGCATTGGGGCCGGGCTCGCTGAAGTAAATGCCCCCCGTTTTGGCCACTACCAGATCGTTGGGCCGCCCGTAGGGCTTGCCCTCGAAGTTGTCGGTGATCGTGGTCACCGCGCCCTTTGGATAAATCGCGCCGATGCGCGCCTGGCCGGGCGTGGTCTGCACCGAGATCAGCCGGCCCACGGCGTCGAAGCCAAGCCCGTTGGAGCCATTGGTGCTCTCGAGGAACACCGAGGTGGCGCCGGTGTCCTTGTCGATGCGCGTGATGCGGTTGGCCTGGGTCTCGGTGAAGATCAGGCTGCCGTCGGGCAGACCCACAGGGCCCTCGGTGCCCGTGAAGCCCGACTTGATCACTTCCACCTTCGTGCCGGCCGCGACCACGCCGGCGATCTCCGTGGCCACCGTGTCGGTGGCGACCGGAGGCGTGGCCGGCTGCGCCAGGGCCGCGCCCGTCGCAAACGCCGCCATCGCCGCCGTGAGTCCGAGTTCGCGCATCCAGTGTCGTGTCATGTGTCTGTCCCTTCGTCGTTCGGGCCGTGCTGTGAGCGCTCTATCATGCCCCAGGAGACCCAGGCGCCGTGTGACGCGCGCCGGATCCGCCCGGCCTGGGCCGGCCAAGCACCCCAAATCACCCCAATGCCCGCCAGGATGCGCGAAAGGTCTGGTGAAGTGCTGGGTAAATCGACCTGCGTGTTGGGCGTAGAATGCCGATGCTCGTAGACGCCTTTCGGCATCTCGACTTTGGAGGAAGCATATGTCCCCCCTCGTCCGTCGCTTCGGTCCTCTCGTCGTGTGTGCCGTTGCCATCGTGGCGGTGGTTGGAACTGTTGCCCAGGGTGTGTCCGGGCCCGGTCGAGGGCGTCAGAACGCCAACACTCGGCCGCGGACTCAGGTGACCGCAGCCCAGCGAGCGAAGCTCGACCGGAAGGCGCAGCGTTTCGCCGAGCGCCGGTTCGATGCGCCCGACCTTGCCGTCGAGTTCTATGTCAACAAGCGCACCGGGCCGATCATCACTCGGGGCGCCAATCTCACCGTCGGCGCCAGGCCGCTCAGTCCGGCTGCCTACCTGCCGGCGCTGCAGCAGATGCGGGCGATGCCGCGCTATTCCTCGGCCACGGGCGCGGTGCTGCCCAGTTACGACGATGCCCCGGACGTCAACGCCGCGCCAGGAGCGGCGCTCTTGTCGTGGTCCAATCTCGGGCCGGGCAACCAGGGCGGCCGCACGCGCGCCATGATCATCCATCCCAGTAACAACAACATCATGTACGCGGGCGGCGTGGGCGGCGGCGTGTGGAAGTCTATCGACGCCGGCGCCACCTGGTTGCCGCTCGCCGACTTGCAGATGAGCAACATCGCCGTCGCGAGTCTGGCGTTCGACCCCCTGAACGCCAACACGATCTACGCCGGCACGGGTGAAGGGTTCTTCAATGGCGATGCCATTCGCGGCGCGGGCATCTTCAGGTCCACTGACGCCGGCGTCACGTGGAATCAGATCGCCTCGACCAACAACTCGAACTTCTTCTACGTGAACAGCCTCGTCGTCAGCCCGCGCAACAGCCTGCGGATGTTCGCGGCGACCCGCACCGGCATCTTCCGCTCGATCGACGGCGGCAATGCGTGGACCAGCCTGGTGTCGGGCACCGCAGTCAACGGCTGCACGCAGGTGGTGATGCAGGTCAGCGGCCCCTCGGGCTTCGTGTTCGCCTCGTGCGGGAACTTCGCGCAGGGCACCGTCTACCGCGTGCCCGACGACGATGTGTCGGTCCCGTCGAGCGTGCTCAGCCTTGCCGGCATGGGCCGCAGCTCCATCGCGATTGCGCCGTCGAACCAGGCCGTGGTCTACGTGATGTCGGCGCAGGCCACGAATGCCGGCGGCCCCGGTCAACACGGACTCCACGGGGTCTATCGCTCAACCGCCAACGGCGACCTCGGGTCGTTCACCACGCAGGTCAATGGCACCGTCGCGCCAGTTGGTACGGCTCAGCGGCTGAACCAGGCCCTGCTGTCCAACCCCGTGTATGCATTCCTTGCCGATTGTGGATTTGGCACCACGCAGTTCTTCAACC
>JANNEJ010000702.1:0-3154 GCA_031378585.1 Acidobacteriota bacterium
GGCGCGCACGGACACGCCCGCGGATCTCTTGCGGTTCTTTAGCGCGCGCAGCATCACCCCGGCAGGGTGCGCAGCAATCGGCGAGAGCGACGGGGATGCGCCGCTGGTGGACCTGTCCGACGTGGCCTCCCCCTTGACAGAGGGGGACGACGCTGAGCGCGACGCCGACACCATGTCGATCACCCAGCAGATTCAGCAGATGGGAATCGTGGAACGGGTGCGCGCGGCAATGAAAGGCTCGCGTGAAGCCCGCGCCTTGCTCATCCGCGATCCCAACAGGATGGTGGCCTCGGCCGTGCTGTCGTCACCGAAGCTGTCGACCGCGGAGGTTGAGCGTTTCGCCAAGATGACCAACGTGTCGGATGACGTCCTGCGCGCCATCGCGCAGAACCGTGGCTGGGTCAAGAGCTATGGCGTGGCGCACGCGCTGGTGAAGAATCCCAAGACGTCGGTGGCGGTGTCGTTGAATCTGATGCCGCGGCTCGTGGACCGCGACGTGCGTTCGCTTGCCGTGGACCGGAACATTCCTGAACCGCTGAGACTGGCAGCGCGCAAGCGGATGGTCAAGGCGTCCGGGGCTTAGGGCCGATGCGCCCTGGCCGGCGGAGGCCGGTCGCACGCGACGGTCTGGCGGCGGGTGTCGCGGCTGGCGCGGATGCGGGCGTGACGCCCCATTCCGAGCGCATCTGCGAGAGTCCGTCCATGTAGACGGCGACGCGTTCGCGCGCCTCGTCGGACTCGAGCGAGATGAGCAGTGCGATGGCGCGCTCGAGGTCCAGGGCGATGGTTGTCTTGGTGGCGCCGAAGTAGAGTTGCTTGATCTGGGCGGCGGCTTCCGGGGCGCGGGCCATGTCAGGGCTCCTTTGTCACAATGACGCCGTGAGACTCGACGGCGGCGTCGAGCACCGTAGCGCCGCTTCGGGCCCAGGCCCGTCGCACGGCCTCAGTGGCCTCGGGCGGCGCGAGCGCAAACACGCAGCCACCGCCACCGGCGCCGCACACCTTGCCGGCCCAGGCGCCCGAGGCGATGGCCGACGCGAGCAACGCGTCGATCTCGGGCGTCGTGACGCCGGGCGCCAGCTGCTTCCGCGTCTGCCACTCCGCGGCCAGGGACGCGCCTGCCGCGGGCCAATTTCCGGCCGCCAATGCCACGCGCATGGCCCGCGTGGCCGCCACAATCTCGGTGAAACAGCGGATCACCTGGGCGTCGCCGTCGATCCGGCGCTTGGTGATCTCCCAGTTGTTGATGCCGGACTGACGCGGCGCGCCGGTGTAGCACAGGGCGAGCCGTGCTGAGAGTTGCGCCGGGTCGACAGGCAGAGCCACACGCCTGGCGCCGTGCACGCCGAGTTCGAGCGAGGCCACGCCGCCGTACAGCGCAGGCCGGTAGTCCTGCAGTCCCGTGGGAACGCCGATCACCTGCGCTTCGACGTTCTTGGCGACCTCGAGCAGGTCGTCGTCCTCGAGCGGCCGGCCAGTCCAGCGGGCGAGCGCGGCCGACACGGCGATATTCAATGCCGAAGAGCCGGCGATGCCGGCGCCGGCGGGCGCCTGGCTGGCGGTCGTGATCGTGACGCCGCGCGCACCGAAGGCGTGCGCCAGCTTCGCCAGCAGCGGCAAGGTCGTGTTGGCGGGAAGGTTGTCGTAGTCGAGCGGGCCGGCCGACACCCCCAGGTCGTCTGAGGCCAGCACCAGCCGCCCGTCGGCCCGCGGCTCGAGGTGGACGCTCGCACGCAGGCTGATGGCGGCGTTGAGCGTCTGTGCGCCCGGATGAAATAGATAGAGTGGCCAGATGTCGATGGTGCCGCCGGCGAGGTCGACGCGCGTCGGGGCAGAAGCGGTAACGGTCACGGCGCAATTATAATGCTCCTACACTCATGCCGATTCCAGTCCGTCGCCGCATCGGTCAGTTGCTCATCGGGAGTCTTCCCGGCCGCGAGGTCACGGTGGAACTGCGAGCGCTCGCACGCGAATTCGACCTCGGCGGTGTCATTCTTTTTGCACGCAACGTCGAGAGTCCCGAGCAAGTGCTCGAACTGGCGTTTACCAGCGAGACACTCGGGGTTGAATCCACCGCGTGGGTGAGCGTGGACCAGGAGGGCGGCCGGGTGGCGCGCCTGCGGGCGCCCTTTACCGTGTGGCCACCAATGGCCGCGTTGGGCCGCGCGCCGTCGAAGGAACTCGCGACTCGCTTTGCCGTCGCCCTGGCCCGAGAGCTGCGCGCCGTGGGCGTGACGCTCGATTTTGCACCCGTGCTCGACGTGAACACCAATCCGACTAATCCAGTCATCGGCGATCGCTCGTTCTCGGCCGACGTCGAGACGGCGTCGGCGCTCGGCGTCGCGATCATCACGGCACTTCAGGCCTCGGGCGTGGCGGCGTGTGGAAAGCATTTTCCTGGCCACGGCGACACCACGGTCGACTCACACCGTGATCTGCCCTATGTCGACCACGCGCCGGATCGCTTGCGGGCGGTTGAGTTCCTGCCGTTCCGAGCGGCCATCGAGGCGGGTGTGGCCTTCATCATGACAGCCCATGTGGTCGTGCCGTCGATTGACGACGCGCGGCCGGCCACGCTGTCACCCGCGGTGTTGCGCCTGCTGCGCGACGAGCTGGGCTTCCGGGGCGTCGTGGTCAGCGACGATCTCGACATGGGAGCCATCGCCAAGGTGTGGACGCCGCCCGAGGCGGCCGTGGCTGCCATCGCCGCCGGGTGTGACGCGGTCCTCGTGTGCAGTGGCAACGTCGACGTGCAGGCCGCCACACTCGAGGCACTGGTGAAGGCGGTGGAGTCGGGCACGCTCCCCCTGACGCGTGTCGACGACGCGCTGGCGCGTCTGGCGCGCACGAAGACGCGCTTTCTGGGCGGCGCCCCGGCCCTGCCCATCCGCGAACGCTTGCGGGCCTGGCGCGGCGTGGTTGGCTGCGAAGCGCACCAGATCGTCGCGGCGGAAATGGCGGCGTTCGCGTGATTGGAGCAGACGCGCGCACCGAGTCAGGGCGCAGGCGCCCCCGGCGGCTGCAGCCCGGCGACCGCATTGCCCTGGTCGCCCCGGCCAGTCCGGTGAAGCCCGACGATCTCGAACGGGGCGCTGATGAGTTGCGCGCGCTCGGGTTCGAACCGGTCTACGACGATCGAGTGCAGGCCCGCCAC
>JANNEJ010000717.1:0-8242 GCA_031378585.1 Acidobacteriota bacterium
CGCGGCTATCTCTGCGAGAACTACGGCGGCGCCTTCACCCTGCCTGAACGAGGGCCGATCGGGGCCAACTGCCTGGCGAATCCGCGCGACTTCCTCACGCCCGAGGCGGCGTATGAGGACACGGACGCGCCCGGTCGCATGTACGTGAAGTCGGGCGGCACGCTGTGGGCTACTGCGCTCGAACACTCGCCACTCGACGTGGTCGCCTGGCACGGCAACTACGCGCCCTACAAGTACGACCTGCGGCGATACTCGCCGGTCGGGCCGCTCCTGTTCGACCACGCCGACCCGTCCATCTTCACCGTGCTCACCTCGCCGTCCGAGACGCCCGGCACCGCCAACATCGACTTCGTCATCTTCCCCGAGCGCTGGCTGGTCGCGGAGAACACATTCCGTCCGCCGTGGTACCACATGAACGTGATGAGCGAGTTCATGGGGCTCGTCTACGGCCAGTACGACGCCAAGCCGGAAGGCTTCGTGCCCGGCGGCGTGTCGCTGCACAACACCATGCTGCCGCACGGTCCAGACGTGGATGCGTTTGAAGCGGCCAGCAACGTCGAGCTGCGCCCGCGCAAGCTGGAAGGCACACTCGCGTTCATGTTCGAGACGCGCTTCCCACAATGCGTCACCGGCTTTGCGGCGCAGTCGGCCACTCTGCAGGCATCCTACGGCAGCTATGGCCGGCGACTGAAGAAGCACTTCAATCCGAACCAGCGCTAGGTTCGACGGAGCATCCGAATGGTTCGGCTCGACGCCACGCACGACCCGCAGCGACACAGCTGGGTGACGTCGGCCAATGGCCATGCCGACTTCCCGATTCAGAACCTGCCGCTCGGGGTCTTTTCCACCGCCGCCGATGCGCGGCCGCGCGCGGGCGTGGCCATCGGTGACGAGATTCTCGACCTGGCGGCGGCGCACAAGGCCGGTGTGTTCACCGGCCACGCGGCGTGGGTGGCGGCACTGGCCGGCACGGCGTCACTCAACGACGTCATGGCGCTCGGGCCAGCGTTCCGCAATGCCTTGCGTCTGCGCCTGTCAGAGGTCTTGCGCGCAGGCGCGCCCGAGCAACGCGTGCTGGAGCCTCTGCTGCATCCGGCGAGTGCATGCACGATGCACCTGCCGGCGGCAGTTGGCGACTACACCGACTTCTACGCCGGCATTCACCACGCGCTGAACGTGGGCAAGCAGTTCCGTCCCGACAGCCCGCTGCTGCCGAACTACAAGTACGTGCCGATTGGCTATCACGGCCGCAGCTCGTCGATCGTCGTGTCGGGCGCGCCGGTGCGCCGCCCCAACGGGCAGCGCAAGGGGCCTGACGACGCGGCGCCGTCGTTTGGACTGAGCCGCCGGCTCGACTTCGAACTGGAGCTGGGCATCTGGATCGGCCCGGGCAACGCGCTCGGCAATCCAATCCCAATTGCACGGGCCGCCGACCACATCAGCGGTTTCTGCCTGCTGAACGACTGGTCGGCCCGCGACATCCAGGCGTGGGAGTACCAGCCGCTCGGGCCGTTCCTGGCGAAGAACTTCGCCACGTCCATTTCGCCGTGGGTGGTCACGCCCGAAGCGTTAGCGCCGTTTCGCATGCCGCAGCCGCCGCGTCCCGAGGGCGACCCGGCGCCGCTGCCGTATCTGCTTGACGCCGACGACCAGCACGCCGGCGCACTCGACCTCGAGTTCGAAGTGCTGTTGCTCACGGCGCAGTCACGACGCGAGGGCCTTGCGGCGCACCGGCTGTCGCTCAGCAACGCCCAGCACATGTATTGGACCATCGCGCAGCTGGTGGCGCACCATACCAGCAACGGCTGCAACCTGCGGCCGGGGGATCTCTTCGGGTCCGGTACCCTCTCGGCGCCGACACCGGAGGGCTTCGGCAGCCTGCTCGAGATCACCGAGGGTGGACGCCGTCCCGTGGAGGTCGCGCCCGGACAATCGCGCACGTTCCTCGAGGACGACGACGAGGTGATCATCCGCGGCCGGGCTCGGCGCGAGGGCGTCGCATCGATTGGTTTTGGCGAGGTCCGCGGGACCATTGCCGCGGCGGCGCACACCCGCGTCAACTCCACCGATCTGAGAACAAACGGCCCACGAGCGGATAGCCCCAGTACAGACCGAGCATGACCGAGACACATCCGACGGCCAGCGAGACGCTGCGGGCAACCGCGCCGTGCGTTCCCACTCGCGCGATTGGCCAGCCCATGAGGCCCGACAGCGCCGCCATACCCACCGTCGAACCGACCCCGAACAACGCCAGATAGATGAGGCGAGCGCCCATCGTCGGAATCGTCGCCATGACCAGTGCGGTAAGCGCGCCGCTGCCGGCAAGACCGTGAATCGCGCCCACGAGCAGCGGTCGCCGGGCCAGCGTCCACGCGCCGGTGGACGAGGTTGCCGAGGTCGCCGCGTGCGCGTGCGTGTGCGAATGTGTCGGGCCCACCGAAGCCTGATTAGCCGACAGGTGAATCGCGCGGACGCCGAACCCCACCAGCATCAGCACCACGGCACCCGCCAGCACGTCCGAGGCCATCGCGGGCATTTCAGCGCGCAACACCACCAGGAGCGAGCCGGCGGCCAGCAGCGTGAGTGTGTGACCGATCCCCCAGTACACCCCGAGCCATGCGGCTCTTCGAATGTTGCGCTCGCCGGTCAAGAGGGTCGACAGCGCGGCGAGATGATCGGGCTCGAAGGCGTGTCGCATCCCAAGCAGCGTGCCCAGGCCGGCACTCGCGGCGAACCCCGCCTGCGGTCCGCCGGAAGACTGGCCCGTTGCCTGAACCAGCCAATACGCCGCCACGGCGGAACCGAGGCCCAGAAGAACCCACCGGCCGTCAGGCCGCGCGGGTGCCTTGGGCAGTTCGACGGGCCGGCCGTGCGGGGTGTTGCGGTAGGCTTCGGTCCACGCGTCCTTGCGCGTGACCAGCGCGGTCGTGTCCGCCAGACCTTTCACGGTCACCAGGCGCTCGAGCGCCGCCAGCCAGTGTTCGTAGTACCGAGATCCGTCGTCGGGTTCACCGCGATTAGCGGCGGCCTGGAGTTCGTGCGCCAGCGCGGCCGCCCACTCCTTCCAGGTGAAATGCCCCTGCTCGGAGAGTGTGACGGCCAGCGCGAACGCCTGCGCCTGCCACGGTTCGTCAAACACCGGGCCGCCGGCGTCGGGAGGCAGATGCAGCGGCGCAGACAGGGCCCGAGGTTCCGTCGTCAAGGGTCAGGCCGGCTCGAGGTAGTCGTCCCACATCGCGATGATGACGGTGTCTTTCGGCTTGGCCTGCTCACCCCACAGCTCACGCGCCGCGAACCGTACCGAGTACACATGCTGCGGCTTCTCGCCAAGGAAGTGGGCGTTGGAATCTGGGAACACGAACACGCCATGGTCGCGTTCGATCGTACCGAGCTTGCCGCGTGCGTAGCGAGGCAAGCGTGTATGGCCGGTGGGATTGAGGTTGCGGGTGTGCACGCGCTGACCCACCCGAAACGTCGGTACGGCGGCCGTGCTTCGGCTGGCGGGCACACCCTTTGCGACCAGCAGCGGTACTCTGTCTGCGGCAAGCGGGGGAATCGCCCTTTTCGAGCCTCGCGAGGGCTCTCCACTCTCGACCTCCGCGCGTGTGACCAAGCCGCTCGAGATGAGCAACTCCGTCATCCCAATCAGGAATTTCTCGAAGTAGCTGGTTCGGAGATACTCGGCTGGCGGAATTCGTTCCTTCTGATGGCGGGATGCGTCGATGTTCCACTTCCCCCAGGCCCCCACTGCCCGGTTCAGCGCAAACACTCGCCCTTCCCAGCGCGCGTGAAACACCGGTTCGTTCTTCTCGGGCCGGACCGGACCGAAGCCGTGCATTCCGCCCATGTCGTGAACGCTGTTCATGCCAGCGCTCCTTCCTTCGACAGGACAACCCTGGCGACGCCAACCATGGAGTCTCGCGTGATCAGGCGGGCGAGCGCGTCCTGGCTCAATCCGTCGGTGCCGGCGGGCCGTTCGGGCAAGACGAGATAGCGTAATTCGGCCGTGCTATCCCAGACGCGGACTTCGACCTCGTCGGACAGCTCCAGTCCAAACTCTTTCAGCACGCCGCGTGGGTCGATCACCGAGCGTGAGCGATAGGGGGCGGACTTGTACCACACGGGTGGCAGGCCGAGCACCGGCCAGGGATAGCAGGAGCACAGCGTGCAGACCACCATGTTGTGCAACGTCGGCGTGTTCTCGACCACCACCATGTGCTCGCCTTGCAAGCCGCCGTAGCCCAACTCCGCAAGCGCCGCATCGGCGTCAGTCAACAAGCGCTGCTTGTAGGCCGGGTCACTCCACGCACGCGCCACGACGCGCGCACCGTTGCGCGGGCCGATCTTGTGTTCGTAGGTGTCGATCAGCGCATCGAGCGCCTTCCGATCGACCAGGCCCTTGTCAACGAGCAGCGACTCCAACGACTTCACGCGAAGCGTCAGATCCGAAGGGATCACCTGGTGCTCCTGTCCTTGGGCAAGCCCGGGGGCTGGCACTGCCGCGCCCACTGCACCGGCGGCCGTCACTGCTGCCTTCAAGAAACCACGCCGGGTTCCCTCCATCAGACTCTCCTGGTGTGGCCGCCCACGCCTCAGCACCCGCGAATGGCTGCTGTTTGATGGCGCGATTATACGCAGGGAAGGCCGAGTTCGACACGACGAGGTCGTTTCTGGTTGACGGGTCTGCTGTCACGTCGGGCGGGCCTGCGCGCGTCTCATCGGAGATTGTCGACCAGCATCAATTCGTCGAGGGACCTGCGTGGTCTTGCACACAATTTCTGCTACAGTTCGAGTCCTTGGGCTCTGCTGTAGGCGGGGGTGGCGTGGAGCAAGTCTGGGAAAGTCTGTTGAGAGTCATACGCGGGCGGCCCTTGGGCACGGCGCAAGCCGTGGTGACGCCGCCGGCCGAGGTTCTCGAGGTTCCCGAAGCCCTCACGGCCGTCGCGCCAGCCGCGAACCCGGACCACGTCCTCGATATTCTCGAGAGCGGCCTGTTCGACGTGGCCTTCTACACACAGCAGCTCGGCCGCGCCCTCGACGCCACGGCATGCGTCAGCCACTACCTCCAGGAAGGCACGGCTCTCGGGCTTCGACCCAACCGCCTGTTCGACCCCCCAACCTACATGGCGATCCACGCCGACGTCGCCATCGCCCAGATGGACGGGTTCCTGCACTACGTCCGGCACGGCATTGACGAGGGACGGCGGCTCCCGCTGCCGCACAACATGCTCGGCGAGTTGCAGCGGCTGCCGCTCGACGCACTGGTCAAGCGTCGCGTTCGCGTGCAGGCGCAAGCGCTCGGGTTCAATCCGAACGCGGACTCCCGGGTGGAAACCGTGGCCGTCTACGCGTCGTCGCTCGGCAACTTCTTCTTTCGACAGATTGCGGACCGCCTGGCGTCCGGTTTCCGCGCATCGGGCCACCGCGTCCTTCGATTGGATCAGAACAGCCAGCGGCCGTCCGGCGTCACGCTCGACTTCTTCGTCGCCCCACACGAATTCTTCCTGCTCGGAGCCGGGCCGTTCTGGCGCGGGCGCATCGATCTGACGCGCAGCATCGTGTTCAACACCGAGCAACCGGGCACCCCGTGGTATTTCCGCGCGCTGCGCTACGGGGCCGGCGCGGGCACGCTGGTGGACCTCTCGCCACAGTCCGCCGCCCTGCTGCCGGGGCTGGGGTTCCCGAAGAGCGGCTTTCTGCCACTGGGGCCGGTGGCGGGGGCGGAGCCGGAGCTCGAGCCTGTCCATGAGCGGGCCAGCGGGCTGGAAGACGTGCCCGTACGTCAGCATGCCGGCACCGGATTCATCCCCTGGGAAGAACGCCCGATCGATGTGCTCTTCCTCGGCACCCTCACGCCCAGACGATCCGCGGCACTGGGACGCCTGGCGGCGACGCTGGCGCCGCACCGCTGCTTCATTCACGCCCCGACCGGATTCGGGCGTCCGCTGCGTGGAGTGAAAGGGCAGATCGACGAGACACACTCGCGTTGGCTCGCATCCCAATCGAAAGTCCTGATCAACATCCACCGGAGCGAGTTCCCCTATTTCGAGTGGCACCGCGTCGTGATGCTCGGGGCCGAACAAGGTGCGGTCGTGGTGTCGGAGCCATGCCTGCCGGTGCCGGGCATTCAGCCGGGGTGCCATTACCTGTCCGCCAAGGTCGAGGCGATGCCCGCGGTCATCGAGCAGTTGCTCGGTGAAGGGGGCGCGCGGCTGGCTCGGACGATCACCGGGCGTTGTCGTACGGATCTCGCCGAACATCTGGACCTTGCCACGGAACTGAGGGCGCTCCTGTTCCTGCACGAGTTGGGAGGCTCGGCCCATGCTTGACATCGTCTGTCCGGCCGCCGACCTCCGGTTCTCGTCCACCGGCCACGAGCGGTCGCGGGTCACCGTGGCCGTCACGCTGTTCAACTATGCGAACGTGGTGATTCCCGCGCTCGAGAGCGTCAGAGCCCAGCATCTGCCGGACCTGGACCTGGTCGTGGTCGACGATTGCTCCGTCGACGGCGGAGAGGCGATGGTGGCAACGTGGATGGAGGGGCACGCCGACCGCTTCGGCAGATGTGTGCTGGCGAGGCACCCCGTCAATCAGGGCCTGGCCGCTGCGCGGAATCAGGCCTTCTCGCTGGCCCAGACGCCATTCGTGTTCGTCCTCGATGCCGACAACCTGCTCTATCCCCGGTGCCTCCATCGCTGTCTCGATCTCGCCGAGCGCAGCCGGGCTGATGCCGTCTACACCCTGATCGAAATCTTCGGCGATGAGCAGGGGGTGATGGGCACCGATTTGTGGAATGACGAGTCGCTCTCTCGGCAGAACTACATCGATGCGATGGCCTTGCTTCGGCGCACCGCATGGCAAGCGGTCGGAGGGTATCGACGCATACCGTCGCAGGGGTGGGAGGACTACGACCTCTGGCTCAAGTTCTCCGAGGCAGGGCTGCTGGTCCACCGCCTGCCCGAGATCCTGTGCCGCTACCGCAAGCACCAACACTCGATGCTGTTGACCGAGACCAACGCGGCGGACAAGATCGGCCGTCTGCACGACAACATGCGGCTGCATCACCCTGGTTATACGGGCCCATGAAGACGACGCGCGCCGTGGGCGGGCACCCTCGCCGGTTGCCGGCAGCCACACCGAAACCGCAGGACTCGAAGCCGCTTCGCCGGATCGACACGCACAGGATCCCGAAAGGCTACGCGGAGGTCCGGGCCTTCATGACGGTACGCAACGAAGCCACACGCCTGCCCTTCGTCCTGCAGCATCATCGTGCCCTCGGCGTGGACCGTTTCTTCGTCGTCGACAACGATTCTAGTGACGGCACGCTCGATCTGCTGCGAGGCGAGCCTGACGTGCACGTCTTCACGACGGGCGCCTCCTATGGCGGGGCCGCGCTCGGCATGCAGTGGGTCGACCAGCTTCTCGGCGAGTACGGCGTCGCGCGCTGGGTCGCCATCCTCGACGCCGACGAGTACCTGGTCTTCCCCGGCTGCGAGTCCCTCGCACTCCGCGACTACTGCCGCGCGGTCGAGCAGGCCGGCTTCGATGCGATTTCGGCCATGGTCCTGGACATGTATCCGGAGGGGCCAATCGCGATGGCGCACCCCGGCCGGGCGGCGTCGCTCCTCAATGTCTGCCCATTCTTCGACGCGACCGGCTATGTCATCACCGGTGTGCGGCACGAGATGCCGTCGCTCCACGGCGGGCCTCGTGCCCGGGTCTTCTGGCCGGGCTTGGATCTCCATCTGGCGGCGCGGCAACTCGAGGGGTTACTGGACCGCGCGTGGGACGACCAGCAGTATCTGGTGCTCCATCCCGACGTCAGAGAGGCCGTGGCCACCGGCGTCGTGCGCTCGGGCCTCGAGCACTTCCAGCGCTACGGACGCTTTGAAGGGCGGAGCGTTGGCATCCGGCCGGTGCCCGACTGGCCCGAGCGCGCCTACGTCGACGGCAACGAGGGCGTGGCCGACGCCATCGCCGGGGGGATCATCCGCTCCGGGCTCGACCACTTCATCCGATTCGGTCAGTTCGAGGGCCGCTTTCCTGGCTCCGATACCTCTCCGTGCCTGGCCGTGTGTCCCCTCGTGCGCTGGGGAACAGACAAGCGGTTCATGACCGCCAGGCACAGTCTGCGCGGGGCGAAGCTCAACACGTCCTACGAGTTCGGCGCCGCCGTACTGCACTTCAAGATGCTCGACGACTTTCCCACCAGGGCGCTCGGCGAGACCAAGCGAGGCGAGCG
>JANNEJ010000726.1:0-2411 GCA_031378585.1 Acidobacteriota bacterium
CGATGCCGCCAAGGGGTCAGACGGTCCCTTTGATGCGCGCATTCAGCGACTGCGCGGGCAACCCGGCCAGGTCGCCGTCGCGGCCGTGCTCGCCAAGCTCATGCACGGCAGCGCGATCCGTCAATCGCATCTGGTCGGCGACGCACGCGTGCAGGATCCCTACTGCTTGCGGTGTCAGCCGCAGGTGATGGGCGCGTGCCTCGACCTGTTGCGCCAGGCCTCCGGCACCCTCGCCATCGAAGCCAACGGCGTGTCCGACAACCCGCTCGTATTCCCCGACACGGGCGAGGTGATCTCGGGCGGCAACTTCCACGCGCAGCCGGTGGCGTTTGCTGCCGACATCATCGCGCTTGCCATCTGCGAGATCGGCTCGATTGCCGAGCGGCGCCTTGCGATGCTGGTGGACTCGGCGCTGTCGGGCCTGCCGGCGTTCCTGACGCCCAATCCCGGGTTGAACTCCGGTCTGATGATTCCGCAGGTCACGGCCGCGGCGCTCGTATCCGAGAACAAGCAGCGGGCCCATCCCGCCAGCGTGGATTCGATTCCCACCTCGGCCAATCAGGAAGATCACGTGTCGATGGCGGCGCATGGCGCGCGCCGGCTCGGACCCATGGCGGCCAATGCCGCGCACGTGATTGGCATCGAGCTCATTGCCGCGGCGCAAGGCTGCGGCTTTCACGCGCCGCTCAGGTCGAGCGATCGGCTCGAGCGCGCGATCGCGCTGCTGCGCGAGGATGTGCCGCCGCTCGATCACGACCGGTACCTGGCCGACGACATTTGCCTGGCTACGAATCTCGTGCAGTCGGGCCGCTTGACCGAGGCGGCCGGGGCCGACCTGATGCCCGCGCTCGACGGTTTCGCACCGCAGGGCAGCTGAGTCATGACGGTCAGCGATTGGCTCACCGTGACGCGCGGCGATGCACCCCTGGTCGTCAGCGTGCCACACGCCGGCACGCAGTTCCCGGAGGGCGTCGAGCGGCGCTTCGTATCGCCGTGGCTGGCGCGCAAGGATGCCGACTGGTGGCTCGATCGCCTGTATGCCTTCGCGGCTGACCACGGCGCCACCGTCGTAGGCACGGCGATCTCGCGCTCGGTCATCGACGTGAATCGCGATCCTCGTGGCGGGTCGCTCTACCCCGGCCAGGCCACGACCGCGCTCTGCCCGATCGACACCTTCGATGGCGAGGCGCTCTACGGCCCTGGCGGCGAACCGGGCGCGGGCGAGATCGCCGAGCGCCAGGCGCGCTACTTCGACCCGTATCACGTCGCGCTAACGACCGAGCTGGCCAGGCTGCGTGTGCGCCACGACCACGTCGTGCTCTACGACTGTCACTCGATCCGCTCGCGCATTCCGCGGCTGTTCACTGGTGAGCTGCCGCAGTGGAACATCGGCACCAACGACGGACGAAGCTGCGGGCCGGCACTGACCCGGCTGGTCGAGTCGCGGTGCGATGCCTCTGGCCTGGCGCGGGTCACGAACGGCCGGTTCAAGGGCGGCTACATCACGCGTCACTACGGGCGGCCGACCGACGGGGAGCATGCGCTGCAGATGGAGCTGGCCTGCCGTGGCTACATGCGCGAGCCTGCGGGGGCCGCGACGCCTGGGAACTGGCCGTCGCCGTACGTGGATGCCGAGGCGGCCGCGTTGCGCGTTACCCTCCATGCCATCCTCGAGGGCGCAGTGGCGTGTGCGGCCGAGGCGTCACTGGGACCCGCCAAGGGAGTGCTATGAGCCGAATCATCCGTGCCGCCCGTGGCTCGACCCGAACCGCGAAGAGCTGGCTGACCGAAGCGCCGCTGCGCATGCTGATGAACAACCTCGACCCCGAGGTAGCCGAGCGCCCCGAGGATCTCGTGGTCTACGGCGGCATCGGCCGGGCGGCGCGCAATTGGGAGTGTTACGACCGCATCGTCGAATCGTTGACGGCGCTCGACGACGACCAGACACTGCTCGTGCAGTCGGGCAAGCCCGTGGGCGTGTTCCAGACGCATCGCGATGCCCCGCGCGTGCTCATCGCCAACTCGAATCTGGTGCCGCACTGGGCCACGTGGGAGCACTTTCACGAACTCGATCGTCTGGGTTTGATGATGTACGGGCAGATGACGGCTGGCTCGTGGATCTACATCGGCAGCCAGGGCATCGTGCAAGGCACCTACGAGACGTTTGTCGAGATGGGACGTCAGCACTACGGCGGCGAGCTCACCGGCCGCTGGATTCTCACCGCCGGGCTCGGCGGCATGGGCGGCGCGCAACCGCTGGCGGCCACCATGGCCGGAGCTTCGTGCCTGGCGGTGGAATGTCAGCAGAGCCGCATCGACATGCGCCTGCGGACGCGGTACGTCGACGCGCAAGCGTCCTCGCTCGACGAGGCGCTGGCAATGATCGACGAGAGCCGCCAGTCGTCGCTCCC
>JANNEJ010000745.1:0-1576 GCA_031378585.1 Acidobacteriota bacterium
CCGAAGAAGGCGCCGGCGCTACCGGCCACGCCGGCCCCCGCCGTGCCCGCCTCGACGGCGACGCCTCCGCGCCCGGCGTCTGCAGACGCTGCGCCCGCCAAGGCCGACACCGGCACGGCCGAGCCGATTCCGGCTGAACCCCAAGGCGACGGCATCGCGATCCAGGTTGCCGCGTTGCGCGCACGGGGGGAGGCCGATGCGTTGGTGGCCCGACTGAAGAGCAAAGGGTACGCCGCGTATCTCGTGGCCTCGCTGCCGGGACAGCCGGCCGGATTCCGGGTGCGGGTGGGCAAGTTCAAGACGCGGACCGAGGCCGAGAAGGTGGCGGCGCGGCTCGAACGGGAAGAGCAGTTCAAGCCCTGGATTACGCGCTAGCCGTCCTGTCGGGCGTCCTGCTGGCGCTGTCGTTCCCACGCTATGGTCACGCGGCCGTGGCCCTCGTGGCGGTGGTGCCGCTGGTTGTGTCGCTGTCTGGCTGGCGCGGTCGTCCCGGCGTCTATCCAGGGCTCACATTCCGGCAGGGCGCGGCGCGCGGCGCGATGGCGGGCCTGGTGCACTACCTTGCCACGATGTACTGGACTGGCGCAGTGGTGCAGACCTACGGCGGCCTGGCCGGCCCCGTGGCGCTGCTCGTATCGCTGGCGCTCGCGCTCTACATGTCGGCCTACACGGCGCTTGCCGCAGGCCTGCTGGCCGCCTCAGTGCGGCGACTCGGCGGCCGCGGGCTGATGCTCGCGCCGCCGCTCTGGGTGGCCGGTGAGTTCGCCCGGGGGCACGTCCTCGGCGGGTTCCCCTGGATTCCACTCGGCAGCGCGGTCGTCACGCTCGTCCCGATCGCGCAACTGGCAAGCCTGGTCGGTGTGTACGGCGTGTCGTTCTTCTTGATGATGCAGGGCGTGCTCGTGGCCCGGGCCATCACAGGCGCCGCACGCGAGCGGCTGGCGTGTGGCGGCGCCGCGGCCGCATTCCTGGTCGCCGTGGCTGGCTGGGGCTCCTGGCGCGTTGCCGAGGCGCGGCTTACCCGCGAGGGCACCCCGGCCACGGTAGGGCTCGTGCAGGCCAACGTCGCGCAGGTGGACAAGTGGAACCCGCGGATGGCGGGCGACATTGCCCGCCGCTACGACGTGCTCACGCGTCAGGCCGCGTCCGCCGGCGCCGATGTGGTGCTCTGGCCGGAGTCAGCCACGCCGTATTTTTTCAACGAGGACCCGGTCGAGGCCGAGTCCATCCGTGCGCTGGTCCGTACCACCGGGGTGCCATTGCTGTTTGGCACCGACGAAATCGAGCGTGGCAGCCCGGACCGCTATTTCAACTCGGCCATGCTGCTCGATCGGGCCGGCGCCGTGGCGGCCGTCTACCGCAAGATCAAACTCGTGCCCTTTGGGGAATACGTGCCCCTGCGCTCGCTCTTGTTCTTCGTGCGGCCGCTGGTCGAGGCCGTCTCGGATTTCACGCCCGGCGAGCGGGTGACGATGCTACCTGTTGGCGAGCACATGGCCAGTACGGCCATCTGCTACGAGGTCGTCTATCCGCACCTCATCCGGCAGGCGGTGCTCGAGGGCGCAGAGTTGCTCAC
>JANNEJ010000833.1:0-5738 GCA_031378585.1 Acidobacteriota bacterium
TGTACGACTGCTTGGCCGTGCGTCCGTGCAGGGCAATCGCCGACGCGCCGGCCTGCTCGACGCGCTGCGCCACCTCGGCGGCGTTGGCCTGATCGTCGTCCCAGCCCTTGCGCATCTTCACGGTGACGGGAATCCGGACGGCCTTCACCATCGCGCTGACGATGCGCGCGGCGTGCTCGGGCTCGCGCATCAGACTGCACCCCGCATGGTGCTTGGCGATCTTCGCCACCGGGCAGCCCATGTTGATATCGACCACATCAGCGCCCATGCGTTCCACGACGCGCGCGGCTTCCGCCATGCGATCGGGATCGCCGCCGAAGATCTGAATCGACACGGGCCGCTCTTCCTCGGTGTACTCGGCGTACTCGAGCGTACGGTCGATGCCGCGCACCAGCCCCTCGCTGCTGACCATTTCGCTCACGACCAGGCCGCACCCGCCGTGGCGCTTCACGAGCCTGCGAAACGACGTGTCGGTCATGCCCGCCATGGGCGACACGACCAGCGGCGAGGCGAGTTCGATTGACCCGATCTTCATGGGGGCCTGTTGATTCTAGCCCGGGATGGAACGGGCGGCATTCCGGCCGCCGGGCAACCGGAGCGGCTTGTTGGCCGGACTGCCAGGGCGTAGGATTCAGACATGACGAAAGCCGCTTCTGCCCTATTGGCCGACGCCCTGCGTCTCAGTGAGTCGGCCCGGGCTCGGAGGCGAGTTCTAACCATGCGCTGCTGCACCGATGAGGAGAGCCCCGCACGAGGGAGTCTCTCTCCAAGAAGTCTCTCCACCGAACCGAGTAGGTGCCAGAATCGCACCACTTCCGCCTTGACGGCTAGCGCCGGCCGATGAGGAATCCGATAACCGAACCGACAATGAGAAACAGAAGATGACCCCCTTCGTCCTGGGGGTCTAGCCATCCCAAAGCTTCTGCGAGGGCACCACACAAGAACGCCAAGATGACACCAGACACCAGGCCAACGATCCCGCCCCGCAAGGCAGCCTTGCTTCGTGCCTCTACAGCTTTCTGTCGCGCTACAGCAGCCGCTTGTTCGGCCACCTGACGCGCTACAGCAGCTGCTTGGTCGGCTACCTGTCGAGCTTCTGCGGCTCTCCTCTCCCTCTCTGGCCGCGCCCGCTCCCATTCCTCGGCAGCAAGCCTCTTGAGCCGTTCTCGCTCCTCCGCCTCACGACGTTCGCCATCAATAATTCGAGTCCAGTAGTCATCGGGAATATCCGCGTGGCATATCGGGCAACGCGGCCGACTTCGCAGCAGGGTCTTGTATCCGCAGCTTGGACACCCGTAGTCGCCAGGATTCGCGCGTTTGTACTCCCTGTCTTCTCGAGCTGCTTCCGCTCGTTCCTCTGAGGCACGCCTTTCCTCGCGGTCAATCTCCGCAGCCTCCCGCTGTTCTTCACGATCCCTCTCGGCACGCTCTTCAACTTCACGGCAGGTTGGACAGCCGTCGTATGCGTCCTCAAACTTGCCGTGGATTCGGCAGAAGCTCATATGACCAAGTCCGCGTCTCCAAGCAGGCTATCTACTCTTCTGCCGAGCGGCATGTCCCCGGCCGGCCGAACGAGTCGCAGGATACCACCGGCACTTGTCGCCTGTGACTTCAGGTCAGCCACCGTCGGGCGTGACTTCCCTACGTCGCTTGCAGGACGCGACGGTGTTCGTCCTGACCCTGTCCGGTCATTTGGCGCTGAGGCAGCAACGACAGGGACCAGTGGCGGCGGCGCGGTGGTGAGGGCGGTCGCGCGGACGTCCGGAGCATGCCGCGCTGGCGTAAGTCGGCAAACGACAAGGCGGCGCCGAAATCCGCGTGGGGTGTTCAGCGACGCGACGACGCTGACTGTGTTTCGCGTCGTGTACGGGCGGTGGGGCCCCGCGCTGCCACCGACAAGTCGCCCCCGCAGTCGTTTGCCGGCATGCGGAGGGCCGTACGCGCGAGCGCCCTCATCATTGCGTCGTCGCCGCTGCGACCGGGATGTCTGAATGAATCGGCGCGCGAAGGCGAAGCCGAGCGAACCGTGCAGCGTGACGCCTTGTGCCTGGGATTTGACGTCTGAACGTCTGGCGACTCGACGCGCTACCGTCCCGGCTTGGCGGCCTCGGCCTCGGTTGTGGCCTTCGCGGCCAGCCCCGTCTCCCAGGCCTTCTTCACTTCGTCGTTCTTCCACTCGATGATCGCCTGCGTGCGCAGCTTCGCCAGATACTTCTGGAACTCGCCCTTGCGCTTGCCTTCGAACACCTTCTCCGACACGGCCTCGCGCGCGTCGGCCAGGGGCTTGACCGACCCATCGGTGCGGGCGTCCATCTTCAGAATCTGGTAGCCACGTGGTGTGCGCAGCACCCGCGTCACGTCGCCGGGCTTCATGGCGTTGAGGTCCTTCTGCAGCTCGGGCGACACGTCTTCCCACGGGATCTCCCCGAGCAGGCCGCCATTGGCCTTCGACGGCGAATCCGACAGGTCGGCCGCAAGACGCGGAAACGGCTCGCCGGCGAGCAGGCGCTTGTACGCGTCTTCGGCCTTCGCGCGCGCCTCCTCGTCAGCCGCCACGTTCACACTCCCCTCGGTGCCGGCCACGGTCACCAGAATTTCGCGCAGCGTGACCTGGGGCGTCGTCGCGAACTCTGTCTTGTGCTGCTCGTAGTAGGCAGCGACTTCCTCCTCGGCCACCGCGATCTTGCTCATCACCTCGGTCTGCTGCACCCGCGACACGAGCATCTGCTTCTCGAGCTGCCGGCGCAGGTCGAGCATCGTCATGCCTTCCTGCTGCAGGGCCTGCGTGAGCTGCTCGTCGGTCTCGATCTTGTTTTCCTTGCGGATGTTGTCGACGATGCTCTTGAACTGCTCGTCGCCCATGGTGTAGCCGAGTTCCTTGCCGCGCTGCAGAAGCAGCAACTCGTCGACCGCCTCGACGATCACCTGCGGCGTCACCTCCGACAACATCTTCGCCAGCGCCGCGTCGTCGCCCCGCAAGCCCTGCACCTCCGGCCGCTGTCGGATGGCCGCAATCTGGCGCTGCTCGAGATCCGACTTCGTGATGATCTCGCCATTCACGCGCACCAGAATCTGCTCGATGATGTCGGCGCCCAGCGTGACACCGGCGGCGGCCGTCAGAACCAGGACAAGTGCAACGGTGTGCAGTTTCTTCATAGTGGGTTACCCCTAGCTTAGCAGCCTTCATCCGTCCGACAGGGCCAGCAGCACGCCGAGCACGCGGTCGAGCAGGCCGCCTTCGGCACGGGGGTCTTCAACCACCTCGCGCTGAATTTCGGCCTTGGTAAATCCCGAAGTCACTTCCCCTGCCGTCGCGCGCGCCGTCCACCACGCCCGGCTCGTCTTCTTCGCCGGGGCGCCCTGACGCACGTCGAGTTTCAGACTGCCCGGCGGCACCAATTGCAGGTCCTGCCTCGACCGCACCAGGGTGAGCAGACGAGCCAGATCGACTTTGGTGCGCTCCCTGAACTTAAAGACGACGAGCGAGCCATCCCGGTCGATGGTCTCGAGACCCATGCGGTCAGCGCCTACGCGGACCCGTCCGTAGTCGGCCAGGTTCAATACGGCGGCCGGCGGAGCGCCGTAGCGGTCGGCCATCTCATCAAGCAGCTGGCGGATGTCGTCGTCGGCACGCGCCGACGCCATCCGACGGTAGATGGAGAGGCGCTGGTTCATGTCGCCGATGTAGTCGTCGGGAATCCGGAAATCGACCTTCAGATTCACGATCGCGCGCAGATCGTCGTCGAGATCCTCGCCCTTCAGTTCCTTGACGGTCTGCTCGAGCAGCTTCATGTACATCTCGAAGCCCACGGCGTCGATCTGGCCGCTCTGCTGACCGCCGAGCAGGTTGCCCGCGCCGCGGATCTCGAGATCGAGCGCGGCAATGCGGAAGCCGCTGCCCAGGTCACTGAACTCCTTGAGGGCCGCCAGGCGCTTCTTCGCGACCGCCGATAGGGATTCCTCAGGAGGGATCAGCAGGTAGGCGTAGGCCGGACGGTCGCTGCGTCCGACGCGACCGCGCAGCTGGTAGAGCTGCGACAGGCCGTAGCGGTCCGCGCGGTTGATGATGATGGTGTTCGCGTTGGGAATGTCGAGCCCGTTCTCGACAATCGTGGTCGAGAGCAGCACGTCGTACTTGTGCGCCACGAAATCGAGCATCGTGCGCTCGAGTGCATCGTCGCTCATCTGGCCGTGGCCCACGACCACGCGCGCCTCGGGCACCAGCCGCTGCAGCAGGTTGGCCATCGAGAAGATCGACTCGACGCGGTTGTGCACGAAATAGACCTGGCCGCCGCGTGCCAGTTCAGTACGCAAGGCGCGCGTGACGACGGCCTGGTCGAACTTGACGACGTGGGTCTGAATCGACAGCCGGTCCTTCGGTGGCGTCTCGATCACCGACATGTCGCGAATGCCCACGAGCGACATGTTGAGCGTGCGGGGAATGGGCGTGGCGGTCAGCGTGAGCACGTCGACCTTGCGGCGCATCTGCTTGATGCGTTCCTTGTGCGCCACGCCGAAGCGCTGCTCTTCGTCGACAACCAGCAGGCCGAGATCGCGGAAATGCACGTCTTTCGACAGCAGCCGGTGGGTGCCGACGAGAATATCGAGGTGGCCGCCGGCGAGCTGCTCGAGAATGGCCGTTTGCTCCGCCTTCGAACGGAACCGCGACACCATCTCCACGCGCACCGGGAACGCCGCGAACCGCGCCTTGAGCGTCTCGAGATGCTGGAACGCCAGCACGGTCGTGGGCGCCAGGATGGCCACCTGCTTGCCGTCCATCACGGCCTTGAAAGCGGCGCGCAGCGCCACTTCCGTCTTGCCGTACCCCACATCGCCGCAGAGCAGCCGGTCCATGGGCGTCGACGACTCCATGTCGCGCTTGATGTCGGCCACCGCGGTGGCCTGGTCGGGCGTGAGCGGATAGGGGAACGCGTCCTCGAATTCCTGCTGCCAATGCGTGTCGGCGGCAAAGGCGTGGCCAGCAACGGCCTTGCGCGCCGCGTAGAGCTTCAGCAGATCTTCGGCCATGTCGCGCATGGCCTTCTTGACGCGTGTCTTGGCTTTCGCCCAGGTCGTGCCGCCGAGCTTGTCGAGCGCCGGCCGGTTGCCGCCGGTGTGCTTCTGGATGAGATCCAGCCGCTCCACCGGCACAAACAGCTTGTCCTCCCCGTGATAGCGCAGTTCCAGGAACTCGTGCGCCGTGTCGCCCACGCCGATCTGCTTCAGGCCCACGAACTCGCCGATGCCGTTGTCGACGTGCACGATGAGGTCGCCAACTTTCAGGTCGCGCAGGTCCGAAAGAAAGGCCGCGGTGGCCGACCGCTTGCGCGCCGCGCCGCCCCGATGGCGGTCTTCGTCGAAGATGTCGGGTTCGGCGTAGATGGTGAGACCACCGCGCGTGAAGCGGATGCCGTGCGTGAGCGAGCCGGTGGCCACGAGCACGGCGCCGGCGCTCATCTCTGAGGAGCGCGTGGCGAGCTCCGCGCGCACGTCGTAGTCGGCCAGCAGCTCCAGCGTGCGCTCGGCGCGACCGGCGGTCTCGGCCACAAACAGCACGGCTTCGCCGGAGTCGCGCCGCTCGCGCACCTCGGCGATCCAGTCGGCAATCCGCCCGTGGAAGTGCGCGATCGGCTGTGTGGGCACATGGTGCAGGGCTGGTCCGTCGCCACCCTGCACGTCAAGCGCCGACAGCGTCGTGCCACGCGCAAGACGGGCCGTGAGCTCGTCGGCCGTGAGCA
>JANNEJ010000837.1:0-4058 GCA_031378585.1 Acidobacteriota bacterium
CACTTCCAACCTGAAGTCGCTGGTGTCGCCAGGGTCCTGCCATGCAAGCGACACGGTCCGGCCGGTCACGGTGGCTGACAACCCGGTGGGTGCGAACGGGGATCGCGCGATCACACCGATGGCTCGGCATCCCAGGTTCGAGAAGCGGCTGCCAATGGCGCTGCCACCGGCACCAAGCGACGCGAGGATGTCGGCGGATGCCCGCCGGGCGCCGCTGGTATCGAGCGCATCGAACTCGATCGCATTGCAGGTGAACCCATAGCGGTCATCTCTGCCCGTCCGTCCATAGCTGAGGAACGTGACACGCGACTCAACCCGCACGGTGTAGGCGCCGGTCATCCAACGCCCTGGCAGCGTCTGCGCGTCGCGATCCATCCCGGGATCCGGCGGAGTAAATGCCACCCGTGCGCGGCCAAGCTCGGTGAGCCTCCGCGGATCGACGGCCACGAGAAAGTCGCCTTGCCGCACCAGCAGCAGCCCGCGCTCCGCATCGAATGTGGCCAATTCCGCGTTGAACTGGTCGGAAGCCGAGAGCACCGCGCCGGTGACCGCGTCGAGTGCCTTGATACCGCCGTCGTTGACCCACAGCACCCGCCCGGTCGGCTCCGCGCGAATGGCCGTGACGGCGCCCGCCATCCTCCATCGACGGAGCTCCTGTCCGGTAGTGGCGTTGACGGCGACAACCCACGTGGCGCAAGTAGTTGGTGTCCAACCCCAGTTCGAGATAGAACACCTCGTCGGTGGCGGCCGCATAGGCCGCGGCGACGATCGAATCTGGCGACAAGCCGAGTCGAACCGGCGGCCTGCCCCGGAAGTCGATGGCCCAGAACTCGACGCCGCGAAAATCCATGCTGCCAACGAACAGACGTGGCTGGTGGGGATCGGCGGCGAGAATGCTGAGGTTGAAGAGCGCCCGGCCACCTTCTGGAAACTGTGGAAGCAGCGGGTCGGCATCGAGCACTCTGCGCGCGCGCCTGTCAAACGCCTTGAGGCCGTCCCCGGCCCCGGCCAGATACCGCCCGCCGGCCACGGCTACCGGCCCGGATGGCATCTGGCCGAACGCGCTCGGCGTGAACAGCGACACGTCGACCGGGATGGGTGCGATCGCAGTGATTGCCCCGAAGCCCCGCACCGTGGCATCCACTTCGACGATGCGCGTCTGGTTATTCACGAGTGTCAGCAGTTCCAGTCGCTCCTGTGCGCGACCGGTGGATGGGAGGCCTATGAGGAGTACGGTCGCCAACAGACCGTGTGCGAATGGTCTCGACATGCTGGCCTGTCATGCAATAGACGAACCTTCGAAGACCGCAGCTACCGGCGTTTGCCAGGTGTGCGCGGAGCAAGTGCGGCTCCTGAACCACACCTTCCTGTGGCTTCGGAGCCACAGGGCGGCGCCTGCTACCGCGCGCGGCAGGGCGCAACGGGATGCTCGCGCGCCGACGGTTCCATCAGCTCGAGCCGGTCGTAGGGCGCAAATCCCATCCAGAACCACGGCAGACAGGTGTCGCCGTACAACGCCTCCACGGCGGGCAGGAACAGGCCGCGCGTGTTGCCGCTGGCGGACAGAAACAGCACGCCATGCTGAGCGTTGCGGAAGCCGAGCGCGAGGTTGTTCGTGCCGTCGTCCGACCCCTCCTTGAAGAACGCCGGCCCCTGCGGCGACTCGTACACGCCCCACCCCAGCCCGTAGCCGAGCGTCACGCCCTGCCAGAGCGTGGTCTCGCCCGGCCAATGCGAGGGAAACTGCGTGGGTGACACGACGGCGATCTGCGAGCCGAGCATCGCGTCCATCGACCGCGCCGACAGCCCCTCGCCGCGGAGCACGCCCGCGAAGAACGCCGCGTAGTCATCAAGCGTCGTGTCCATCGAGCCGGCGGCGCGGGGACGGCGGCGCTGGTTGTGGCCGAGCGCCTTGCCCGATGCGTCATAGTGGTTGGTGGTGCGGCCTGCGAAGTCGGCCCGCCACACCATGCTCGTATTCTTCATGTCGAAGCGGTCGAATACGCGTGTCTGCATCAGCTCGGTCGTGCTCTTCCCGGTGCGTTCCTCGACGATGAGCTGCAGGACTTGGAAGCCCTCCCCGGAGTACACGTAGCGGCTGCCCGGTGCGAACTTGATGTCGAGCATCTCGGGGTCGTTAATGAAGCGCCAGTTGATGAGGCCGGTCGTGTGGCTGAGCAGCATGCGCGGCGTGAAGGCGCGCCAGCGTGAGTCGCGTGCCAGGTCAGCGAAATCTGGATACTCGGGGAGTGGCTGCTTCAGCAGCGCCGTGATCGGCGCGTCAAGATCGAGCACGCCTTCCTCAGCGAGTTGCAGGGTCATGTAGGCAAACGCGGCTTTGGTCAGCGAGGCGCCGTACATCACGGTGTCGGTGGACAACGGGCGCTTCTGGTCGATGTCGTCGAGGCCATAGGCCTTGCGATAGACCACTTGGCCGTCGTCGATGAGCGCCATGGCCAATCCCGGCACGTTGGCGCTTGCCATCAAGTGGATGACACGCGCATCGACGTCAGCGGCGGCGAGACGCGTGCCCGGGATAGCCGGCGCCTGACCGGACGGCTGCTCGGTCGCGTGTGTGCCGGCGACCAGCAGCCCCGCCAGCATGAATCCCGCCTGCTGCTGCCTCATGGCGGATGAGACGGAGCCACCGGCCGGCGAGTTCGCCCTCGACAGTCAGGGGCTGAGCCTGATCTGCACGTCGCCCTCGACCACGCGCACCTCATGACGGCTGACGCCAAGCGCCGGGTCCTGGGCCAGGCGTCCGGTGCGAATGTCGTAGCTCCAGCCGTGCCACGGGCACGTCACTTCATCGGCGGCGTCGATCTTGCCCTCGCAGAGCGGGCCAGCGTGGTGCAGACACAGGTTGTCGATGGCGTGGAAGCCGTCACCGAGCAGGAAGAGCGCCACGTGGCGGCCTTCCACCTTCACGAAGTGGCCGCCTGGGCCGAACCCATCGGCCCGGCCCACGCTCACGAACTCGCCGGAGATCGGCGCGAGGGGCACGGGCTACTTTCGCGCGCCTGGAGTGAGGGTCGTTTCTTTCCGCTCGCCGCCGCGCATGTAGACCAGCTTCACCGGCTGATTCACCTTCAGTACCTCGAGCGCGTAGGTGTAGTCGTAGATGTTGGCAATGGTCTGCTCGCCGATCTGCACGATCACGTCGCCCTTCTGCAGGCCGGCTTGTTCCGCGGGGCCACCGCCGATCACGCCGCCAAGCAGCAGGCCCTTCACGTCGGTGGCGTAGTCGGGAATCGTGCCGGTGAAGATCCGCGCACCGGCGCGGCCGCCGGCCTGCTGCACCTGATCCACCTTGGCAAAGGCCAGCGCCTCGGGCTGGTCACCCACGCGCGAGGCCAGCGCCACCGCGAAGTCGACCACGCGGTCGAGATCCTCGTAGTTGATCTTGTCGGCGGTGTCGGACGGCTTGTGGTAGTCCACGTGGGTGCCGGTGAAGAACGCCAGGCTCGGCACGCTCACCTGGTTGAAGCTGGCCACGTCAGTCGGTTGGTAGGGGTCGTCCTGCAAGACGAGCTCGAAGCCGGCGGCCACGTTCGCCCGCTCGATGAGCGGCTTCCATCCTGGACTCGAGCCGACGGCCTGCACCGTCAGCTTGTTGTCTTGCATCCGGCCGACCATGTCGAAGTTGAAGTACGCCGACATCAGGTCCGCCGCGACCGGCGGCGTCGTCACAAAGGCGTTCGAACCGATGAGGCCGATCTCCTCAGCCGACCAGAAGCCGAGCATCACGTGGCGCGGCCGGATGGTCTTCTTGGCCAACTCGCGGCCGGCGGCGAGCACGGCGGCAGTGCCCGAGGCGTTGTCGTCGGCGCCATAGTGGATCTTGCCCGCGTCTTCCTTGGAGGCCAGCGAGTTGCCGTGGCTGCCGCGGCCCAGGTGATCGTAATGGGCGCCGAGCGCCACCCAGGGCTTCGGCAGCGCGATGCGCGCGGTGGCCGGCAGGTAGCCCACCACGTTGAAGCCCTCCTGTTTCTCGCGCAGCACGGCCGTCTTGATCGTGACCGTGACGTCAGGCAGCGGAAAGCCGGCGGCGTGCGGGT